>JBDHRZ010000492.1:0-2505 GCA_039807845.1 Rhodoferax sp. | reverse complement strand
GGCCTGCTCTTGCGTCACGTCGCAGGCGATGGTCAGCACCCCATCGGGGGGCGGGAAGGCGGCAATGGAGCGTTCGATGTCGAGCACCGCAACCCGCAATCCCAGTTCCAGCGCAAGCTGCACCAGTGAGCGCCCCATGCCGCCACAGCCACCGACCACGAGCAGGTGGCTGCCGCGGGCCGGTGTGAAGGAAACCAGCGAAGTTTCAGACATTGCGACCTCCGTGCGCAGTTGGGCTTGCTTGCGTTTGGTTGATGTGTATCCTACGCGAACCGGGTTGCAATTCAAGCATGCCTGGCTCAGACTGGAGGGCTTTCATGGTTTCGCATTTCCGACGCAGACTTCTCCTGGCAAGTGCCGGCGCATGCATGCTTCCGGCGCCAGTGGTGCATGCCCAGAGCTGGCCGCAAAGGCCGATCCGGTTGATCGTGCCCTATCCGGTCGGAGGCCTCACCGACAACGTGGCGCGCGCCCTGGGTGAAGAGGTCGGCCGCATCTTGGGCCAGACGATCATCGTCGACAACCGGCCCGGCGCAGGCGGAAAGATCGGCTTCGATGCCGTCCGCACGGCTGCGCCCGACGGCTACACGATCGGCGAAGTGGTGCCCGCGCTGATGGTGACCTTGCCCTTGACGGATCGCAGCTTCGGCATCAACCCCAAGGACTTCGCCCCGATTTCATTGTCCGTCCGCACGACCCAGGTGCTGGTCGTGGACGCGCGGCTGAATCTGCGCTCGCTCAAGGACTTCGTTGCCTACGCCAAGCAGCATCCGGACAAGCTGTCCTACGGGACACCGGGGGTCGGGACGAGTTTTCACTTCAACGTCGTGCGCATGATGCATGACCTCGGTCTCCAGCCAGGGTTGCACGCACCGTACAAGGGCGAGGCGCCGGCGCTCACCGACCTGGCGGGCGGGGTGATCCAGTACATGCTGACCTCCAACCCGAGCAGCGCGCTGATCACCGCGGGCAAGATCGTCCCGATCGCGGTCGCAGCGCAGGCGCGACTGGCGGCCCTGCCAGACGTACCGACGTTTGCCGAGCAGGGCTCCAGTTTCGCGACCGATGGCTGGGTCGGCTTCGTTGCGCCTGCGGCCGTGCCCACCGCGATCCTGGATCGCCTGAGCCAGGCGTTCGCACAGGCGCTCAAGGCACCCAAAGTGCAGCAGAGCCTGCGCAACATGGGTTACGTCCCGGACGGCGCAGCGGGCAAGGATTTCTCCAGGATCATCGATGCGCAGACCGCAGACTATGCGGCGCTGATCAAGAGCGGCGCGATCAAGCTCGATTAGGTGACGCGTCGCATCGCGGCCATTCCTGCCGCGATCCACGCCCGCGCCGACGGCCGTGCCGCTACCGTGGCAGATGACGCCCAGTGCCAACGGCCGTGCGGCCACCGTCGCAAGTGACGCCCTTTGCCGTTGACGAGACGGCTTACCGGTGGCTCTGGAACACGCGGCTGCTGCCGTTCTTCTGGACCAGCAGCGTGTCGTAGCGGTCGCGGCGTCCCCCGTAGGCGGGTCCGTCCATGCCGGGCGAGCCGATCGGCATGCCGGGTACTGCAAGGCCGAGCGCCTGCGGCTTTTCGCGCAGCAGCCGCTTGACGTCGTCCGCCGGCACATGACCTTCCACCACGTAGCCGCCGACGCGCGCGGTGTGGCAGGAGGCGTATTGGAGCGGCAGACCGAGGCGCGCGCGCACGGTGTCGTTGCCCGTGTCGTGCAGGGTCGTCGCGAAGCCGTGCTGCTGCATGTGCGCGATCCAGTCCCCGCAGCAGCCGCAGTTGGGGTCTTTCCAGATTTCGACCTCGATCGGCTTGCTGCTGCCTTTGGCCCAGGAAGAACTGGTCAGCGCTTGCGCGCCCCCCGCGCCGAGCAGTTGCAGGAGTCGGCGCCGTGTCGTGCGTGCGTGTTGCATGGTGTCCTCGTGCGGGAAGTGTCCGAATCCCCGGATTGTCCTGCGGTATCGACGTTCCTCCACGCACTCCCGGTCTGCCTGCTGCCGGGAGCCGGATCTGGGACCCCACGCGGGCACGATTCATAGCTTCACAGGCTCCGACATCACTGCTTGGGGTTGCCAGCCGGGAGCCCCATCCTGCATGCGGGCACAATACGGGGCAGGAGCCCGACAGGCTCCTGAAGCCGGCGAGTCCTCTGCGGTCACCGGCCTTGGGCAGTGCCAGGCAAACTGCGTACGCGCCCGATCGTCACGGAGCCCATATCCTGAACACCCATAGATCCGTCCCGCCGGCCGCGGCGCAGGACCGCCCGTTGTGGCGCACCTACCTGGTCTTCCTGATACCGATGGTGGCCGCCAATATCCTGCAGTCGCTCTCGGGCAGCGTGAACGCGGTCTTCATCGGGCAACTGCTGGGCACGCAGGCGCTGGCCGCGGTGGCGGGCATGTTCCCCGTGGTGTTCTTCTTCGTTGCGCTGATCATCGGCGTCGGGGCGGGCGCCTCGGTGCTGATCGGCCAGGCCTGGGGTGCGCGCGAGGTGCACAAGG
>JBDHRZ010000491.1:0-2505 GCA_039807845.1 Rhodoferax sp. | reverse complement strand
GCAGTCGGCGTCGGACGTGCTGACCGCGCCCGGCGTGGCCGGCGGGTACAGCTCAAATTCCCCTTCGATCTTGGCGCGCTTGTTGGCGACCGAGAAGGGATCGCCGCCGAAGAACGGCTTGTCCATCGGGCGCTCGATCTTGTCGAACTCGGTGGAGCTTGAGCCGTCGAACAGGCGGAACCCGTCGGTCGCCCCGACGGGGTTTGAATCGGTGCCCTCGGTCGTTTCCGCCTTGACGAGCAAGGCGCGCTTCTTGAAGAAATCCAGTGCGGGTTGTGCCATTGGGGTGTCCTCTGAGAGTCGGGATTACTTAGGGCCGCGCGGCGGCGTTGCGGCCCGGGCGGGCGTGAAGTCGCTGCCGGGGTCCGGAGTGACGCTGTCGCCTGGCGGTCGTGGTGGGGTCTCGATCGGCGGCTCGGAGTGGCCGGCGTCGTCCTCGCGCACCAGGCGGCCGTTGATGACGCGGTAGCTACCGCCGGTCAAAGGGAAATGGTGGGTCATGGACTCTCTCCGTGGATCACGTAATCAGAACGCGGTAGCGGGTGCGATAGACGTCTTGCCACCAGAGGGTGCCGGCGTCGAAGTCGTCGACGCGGCCGCTGGCCAGTTCGAACACATCGTCGGCGCCGTCCGGGCACCATGCGAGCAGAGCGGCGCGGGTGGCGGTGAGGATGGGAGCAAGGTCGGCACCTGCTGCCGCACCAAGCGCGGCGCGTGCGTAGTTGCGCACGCACAGCATGACGGTAACGGCCACTTCGACGTGCTGCACAAACTGCGAGGACAGCCCAAGCGGCGGATTGCCCTGTTCGGTGGCGAGTACGACGAAGGCGCTCGGGGTCTGCGCGCCTTTGCCCGATTCGATCGCGGATGCGAGCTCCGCCGCGCCCGCGACCTGGCGCAGAGCGGGCACTTGCAGGCGCAGGCGCTCGATAACTGGGGCGATGTCGAAGGCGAGGCTCATTGGACCGCCTTGCGCAGGTGCCGGGTGATGAGGCCGATCGCTTCGCTGGCCCACTCGGCGGGCAGGTCGGCGCGGCCACCACGGATGGGGGCAAACGGACGCGCGGCGATGGCGATGACGTAATCGCGGCCCTCATGGCTGCGCTCCACGACGCGCTTGTGCTTGCTCTTGGCGAACACGGCCAGGTTACCGTGGAATTTCTGGCGGATCAGGTTGCCTTTGGCGTCGGCGCGCAGGCGCACCTTGCCGGCAGCGAGGGTGCGCTTGATCGTGCCGCCGAACTGGTGAATGGCTGCGTATTCGACTTCGGTGCCGATGGTGACTTCGTTGTCGCCTACGGTGTGGCTGATGGAGTTCATCAGGCGGCCGGTGTCGCGCAGAATCTGCGCACCGGCGCCTTTCTTGCGGCGCTTGCGCAGGGTGGACGCCTTGAGGCCCTGCCAGCCTTTACCCCACGGGTCAGCCTGCTGCTCGAAAGTGGCGCGCATGCGCGAGACGACGGACAGGCCGACGGCGTCGAGCGCCGGGCGCAGATTCTGCGCAGCGTCGCGCAGGCGCGCGAGCGCGGCCTGTGCGGCGGTATCGTCGACGGTGATGGTGACGCCGGTCATGGCATCTTCGCCAGGGTGTCGGGACTGAACACCACGGCCGGCGCGGCGACCGCGACGCCGAACGCGACGCCCTCCTCGGTTGCAGGCGGGGTGAGATCGGGCAGGCCCACCTTGCCCGCGGCGAGGTCACGCAACCATGCGATGGCGGACGTGTAGCCGTGCTCGACGTGCTCGGGATGGCCGTCCTCGTGCAGGTGCCAGCGCGCGATCATGCACGCATAGGGCAGCGCCACGGTCGCGTTCGCCGCGACCAGTGGCGTGGTATAGCGGCCGCGCGCATAGCTGTCTATGGTGGCGCTGGCATCTGCACAGGCGCGCTCAACGACCGCCGCATCAATGCTGTGCGTGGGCACAGCGGCGCGGTCGGTCAACTGGATCAGTTCCTGTTGACCGTACCGGGATTCCAGATCGGCTTGCGCGCAGTAGGCCATTGCTGGCTCAGGTCGCCGTCAGCTTGACGATGGCCGCCGGGCGAGTGATCAGGTTCAGCGGGTTGGACTGCGCCTCGATCTCCACGCCCTTGCCCATCGGATCAGCCGCCGCCTTGGCGTAGAACGGCAGGCCGATGGTGTTCACCGTCTCGATGTAGTTGGCCGGGGCAAACCTGGTGATGGCAAGACCCGCCACGCCGGTTGGCACGGCCCACGCCTCGCCGTCTGCCACCTTCACCGCGCTGGTGCCGCGATAGCGGACGAAGTTCAGACCACCGTAAGTCAGCGCAAGGCGGGCGTCGTTGCGCAACGTCTGCGCCGCCTGCCAGCCGACAACCGCGTCCTTGACCTTCGGATGATCGATCAGGCTCGACCAGAACGTCTTGCCGCACAGCACCGTGACACCGGTAAACGGCGAGCCGCCGAGGCCATCTTCGATACCGCCCAGCACGTCGGCACACTTGCCGAGGATCTTGGTCGTATCGGTGCCAAGCGCAAACGA
>JBDHRZ010000490.1:0-2506 GCA_039807845.1 Rhodoferax sp. | reverse complement strand
AACGCGCAGCAACAGGCGCTGGCGCAGCAGCAGGCCGCGCTGCAGGCGCAGCAAGGGGCATTGCTGGGACAGCAGGCGCAGGGCCGCAAGGAACACCTGACGACCTTGTTCCTGTCCAAGGGCTGCAAGCTGGCGGACGTGCAGAAATAGGTTCTGCACGCGACGTCACCTGCTTGCGGAGGTCTCGCCATGAACGGCATCGCCGTGCAGCCCGAAGCGCTGTTCGCGCGCGCGCTCATCGTGGAAGACCTCGACGAGCCGCGCCGTTGGCTCGCCGAGCTGTTGCCGCGTGCGCTGCCCGAGGTGCGCCGGGTCGACACGGCTGCCAGCCTGATGCAGGCGCGCGAGCGCATGGCCGGGTTCGCCTACGGCCTGGCGCTGGTCGACTGGGGCCTGCCCGATGGCACCAGCGAGGACCTGATCCGGGATCTGGTCGCGGCCAGGCCCGGGGCGGCCGTGATCGTGGCGACCATCCACGACAACGACGCGCATGTCTTTCCGGCGCTGCGCGCGGGCGCCACCGGCTACATCCTGAAGTCGCAACCCAGCGCGGTGGTGGTCTCGCAATTGCAACGCATCCGCCTGGGCGAGCCCGCCCTGTCGCCATCGATCGCCTTGCGTCTGTTGCGCCATTTCCGGGAGGCGCCGCAGGCCGGCGCCGCGCCAGCGGTCCAGCCGGCGCCGCAGCGGTCGGCGCATCTGCCGGTGATGCCGCAGCGCCAGGATGCGGCAGACGTGTCGACCGAGCCCCAGCTGACCGAACGCGAGGCCGACGTGCTGCGCCTGATCGGCAAGGGGTACAAGGTGCCCGAAGCGGCCAGCCTGTTGGGCATCAGTGCCCATACCGTCACGAGCTACGTGCGCGACATCTACCGCAAGCTCGACATCTCCTCGCGTGCCGAAGCCGCGATGGAGGCCGCGCGGCGCGGGCTGGTCAGCTGACCGTCGTCGTGCCAGCCGCCGGGTTCGACCGCGGGAGGCGGCGGCGCTCGGGCCGCTTGGGTGGCGGCTGGATGCGCAGCTCGAGCATCACCTGGCAGCCACCGTGCGGAGCCGAGGCATTGCTGATCTCCAGCCGCGCGCCGATCTGCTTGGCCCGGTGCGCCATGTTGCGCAGCCCGCGCTGGCTGCGCAAGGTGTCCTGGTCCGGCATGCCGCAGCCGTCGTCGCGTGCGACGATCACCAGCCAGGTCTGGGCGCTTTGCTCGAGCAGCCGGGCCTGCACATGCAGGTTGCGCGCGCGCGCATGCTTGACGACATTGGTCGCCGCCTCCTGCAGGATGCGCATGACCTGCAGCAAGGTGTCGCTGTCGAGTTGCAGCGTGTCGATCGCGTCGTCCAGATGCCAGTGCAACTGTACGCCGGCCGCGCCGAGCCGGCTGTCCCAGCGGTTGCGCCAGTCGGCCAGGGCGCTGGAGAGGTGAGTGCCCATGTCCGCGCTGTCCATCAGCATGCGCAGCTCGTCCATCGCGCCTTGCAGGCATTGCGCGATCTGGTCGCGATCGAGTGCTTCGCGTTCCGCACCGCGCAGGGCCGTCATCAGTTGTGCACCCATGCCATCGTGCATGTCGCGCAGCAGCCGCTCGCGCTCCTGCTGCCGGGCGGCGGTCAGGGCACCGGCCATCTCGGTGCGGCGCAGTTGCTGGAAGCTGTCTTCGAGTTCGGCCGACTTGCTGGCAATGTGCTGCTCGAGTTCCAGGTTGCTGTTTTCGGCGCGGTTGAGGGTCCAGACGATGTAGTCGCCGCCGATCAAGGCGTAGACCACGAGCACGACGATGAAGCCCCAGAACAGGTAACTCGGGCCGGACGGGTCGATGGTGCCGAATACCAGCGCCATGTCGTGCACGGCGCAGGCGATCAAGCCGGCATAGGCGGCCACGGCGGCGTAGCGGTACAGCGGCCGCAGCACGATGCGGCCGAGCCAGATCCAGCGGATGGTGGCCAGCGACAGGCCCAGCGCCCAGAGCTGCACATATGCGCGTGCCAGCATCGATCCACCATCGAGCAGCACGCTGAGCAGGACGGCCAACGTTCCGCTGGCCAGCGCGAAGCCCAGGGCCTGGTGCGGCCGGCGGCGCCAGGCCGCGTCCGGGCGTGATGCCGGGCGGCCCATGGGGACGGCCAGCGTTGCCGCACACAGGGCGATGGCGGTGAGCAGGATGTTGTAGGCGTTGAGCTGCTCGAACCACAGTGGCGGCAGCAGCACGTTGCGGTCGTAATACGCCAATGCGCGCACGCTCCAGAACAGGCAGGCCAGGCTCATCCACAGAAAACCCCGGTCATGCCGACGGTGCAGCCACAGCATGCCCGCCAGCAGGGCCAGCACCAGGATGACGCCGGCGCCGGCATCGGCAAGGTCGACCATGTTTTCGGCAGCCAGCACCGCCAGCGGCATCAGCGCATTGGTCGGGCCCAGGTGCAGCTGGATCAGGCCGGACGGGATGTAGGGCAGCGTCAGCAGGTCGACGGTGACGTGGGTGGCCGTCGCGGGCAGGGCGAACAGGTT
>JBDHRZ010000489.1:0-2508 GCA_039807845.1 Rhodoferax sp. | reverse complement strand
CTCGATCCGCGCGCGGTGATCCTGGACGAGCCGACCTCGGCGCTGGACGTCTCGATTCGCGCACAGATCCTCAATCTGCTGCACGACCTGCAGCAGCGCCTGGGTGTCGCCTACGTCTTCATCTCGCATGACCTGCAGGCGGTGGCCAGCCTGGCGGACACGATTGCCGTGATGTACCTGGGGCAGGTGGTGGAAATCGGCCCTGTGCAGGAAGTGGCCCGCAGCCCCGCGCACCCATACACGCAAATGCTGTTTGCCGCCTCCCGCCCGAACCTGCAGACGGGCCACGCACCAAAGGGAGAGCCACCGAACCCGGACGCGCCGCCACCCGGGTGCCGCTTCCATCCGCGCTGTCCGAAAGTCATGCCACGCTGCCATACGGAGGAGCCGGCCGTGCGGGCGGTGGGACAATCCAGGGTGACCTGCCATTTGTATCCCTTGACCGAGGAGTGATTCGATGACCCAAGTCTTTTCTCCGCGCCGCCGCAGTGTGCTTGCCACCTCCGCGTCGGTCGCCGCCGCGAGCGTGCTGCCGCTCGGGCTCCTGCCCACTGCCGCGCAGGCGCAGGCCAAAGGCGAGCTCTCCTGGGGGATTTCCCTGTCGCTGACCAGTTCTTTCTTCGATCCGGGCGAGACCCCGGGCACGGGCGCCGCCTTGCTGCTGCAGTACGCGATGCACGACGCCATCGTCCGGCCGGTGCGCGGCAAGCCGATCGATCTGAGCCTGGCCGAGAGCATGAAGCGCAGCGACAACGGCCTGGTCTACGAGTTCAAGCTGCGACCGAACCTGAAATTCCAGAACGGCGATGCGCTCACCAGCGAGGACGTGAAGTTTTCCTTCGACCGCTACAAGGGCTCCAACGCCAAGGCGCTCAAGGAACGCGTTGCCTCCGTTGAGACGCCCGATGCGCGCACCGTGAAGATCACGCTGCACAAGGCCTGGCCGGATTTCCTCACTTTCTATGGCGTGGCGAGTGCGGCTGCCTGGGTGCTGCCGAAGAAATA
The DNA here is from genome assembly GCA_039807845.1 of Rhodoferax sp. GTDB lineage: Bacteria > Pseudomonadota > Gammaproteobacteria > Burkholderiales > Burkholderiaceae_C > CAISIP01. The sequence continues at coordinate 1,503 of JBDHRZ010000489.1, read as the reverse complement.
CCTGGAATCGGTGGGCGACGACGGCTTCAAGAAGAAGCCGATCGGCGCCGGCCCGTATCGCCTCGTGACGTTCCGCCCCGGCAACGAGTTCATCTATGAAGCCTCGGAGCACTACTGGCGCAAGACCCCCAACGTCAAGACGCTGCGTTTCAAGATCATCCCGGATTCGGCCACCCGGCTGGCCGCAATCAAGGGCGGCGAGATCGACATCGCCTATGCCATCCAGGGCGAACTGGTGAAAGAGGCGCAGCGCACGCCGGGCCTGATCGTCAAGACCTCGACCATTCCGGTGACGAACTTCATCGTGTTTGGTTCCATGTACGACAAGAATTCGCCGTGGAGCGACGAGCGCGTTCGCATGGCGGCAAACATCGGCATCGACCGCACCGCGATCAACAATGCCATCTATGCCGGGCTGGGCAAGACGTCCACCAGCATCATTCCGACCTTGATGGAAGGCTACTGGGCGCCGCCGGGCGGGGGCTACCAGTACAACCCGGAGCGCGCCAAGGCCCTGCTCGCCGAGGCGGGGTTCGCCAAAGGATTCGACGGCGGGACCCTGTACGGCGACAACACCGAATTCATGGCCGAACCGGTGCAGGGCATGCTGGCGCAGATCGGCATCAAGGTGCAGTTGCGGCTCACCGAGCGCGCCGCGTACCTCAAGCAGGTGGCGGACAAGAAGCTCACCGGGCTCATCTTCACCGGTTCCGGTGCGCCCGGCAATGCCGCTTCGCGCCTGGAGCAGTTCGTCGCCAGCACCGGAACGCTTTCCTACACGCGCGACGATGCGCTGGACAAGGCGATCAAGTTGCAGGCGGACGAACTCAACGCCGACAAGCGCAAGAAGATGCTCGACGACATCCAGAAGACGATGTACGAGCACGCGATGTTCATGCCGGTGATGCAGTATCCCTACCCGGTGATCGTCGGCCCGCGGGTGGGCGTCGATGGCGTCGACCTGATACCCAACAACCCGTACACCGGGCCGTATGAGGATATGACGATCAAGGAGGGCAAGTAGCCGGTAACGCCGGTCTTGCTCAACCATGGCACGCGTCGCAGGTATGGACGACTGGCCATGGACATCGGCCAGTGCGCAACTGCGCGCATTGCGCGCGCGCCGCTGCAGCTCCGTGGAACTGGTGCAGGCGAGTCTGGAGCGCATCGGTCGCCTGCAGTCGTCGGTCAACGCCGTCGTGGTGCACGACGACGAGCGCGCGCTGCAGGCGGCGCGCGAGGCCGACGTGGCGCTCGCGCGTGGCGACAGTGACCGTCCGCTGCTCGGCTTGCCGGTCACCGTCAAGGAGAGCATCGCCGTAGCGGGGTTGCCCACGACCATGGGCGATCCTGCCAATCGCGCGCGCATCGCCAGTCGGGATGCGCCTACGGTCGCGCGCCTGAAGGAGGCCGGTGCGATCCTCCTCGGCAAGTCCAACGTGCCGCTGAACAACGGCGACATCCAGAGCTACAACGCGGTCTATGGGGTCACCAACAACCCCT
>JBDHRZ010000488.1:0-2510 GCA_039807845.1 Rhodoferax sp. | reverse complement strand
GCCCGGCTCGGGTGGTTTCGCGCAGTTCGTGGGGGTGGATCTCGTCATCACGAACGGCAGCGTGACCAGCGCCCGCATCAACGGTGCGCCCGTGGACCCGGGCCGCACCTACCGCATGTCCATCAACAACTTCATCGCCGCCGGAGGCGATGGATATCCGCCGCTCAAGAGCCACCCCAGCTACGTGGACACCGGCTTCGTCACGGCGGACATCGTGCGCGGCTACATCGCCGAGAGGAGCCCGCTCAAAGCCGCGGACTACGATCCGGGTTCGGCCGAGGTGCGCAAGTAGCGTGCGGTCGTGATGCGTCGCGCTGCCACCACCTGTTCAACCTGGATTCGCTCTGAAGTCAGGTAGTGCGATCCGGCTCATTGAGCAGGTGCGACACCTTGGCGCGCAGCGTGGGCAGGTCTCGTTCCACCATGGACCACACGGCATCGAGATTGACGTTGAAGTATGCGTGTATGAGCCTGTCGCGGGTACCGGCGATGAGCCGCCAAGGCACGCTCGGTTCATTGCGGGTCAGGTCGCCGCTGAGCTTCTTGGTGGCTTCGCCAAGAATTTCGAGTTGCCTGACGACTGCGCTCTGCGTCTTGCGGTCTGTCATGAACGCAGGGCGGCCCTCCAAGGTGAAAAGGGCAATGTCGTCGATCGCCTAGAGAATGTGCTGGAGGAACAGTCGATCGCGCTCGATCACAGGGGTTGTGCCTCAGCCAGGATGCGCCCACGAAGCGCAGCGTGGAGTTCGGATTCCGTGCAAAGATCGACCTTGAATCCCAAGGCGTCCTCGAGGTCTTGCTGCAATCCGACCAAGGTCAGCAGGGATGTCCCCGGGGGTACATCGACCAGCAGATCGATATCACTGCCCTCGCGATCGCCTCCACGCGCCACGGAACCGAATACCCGTACTCTGCTTGCACCATGTGCCGCTGCCAGGGCCAGCACATCGTCGCGCCGTTCGGCGAGTTTCAACGAGGGTCGCATTGTGTTATTTTCTCAGGAATGTTGCTCATGAGCGCAAGCAATTTCGGCATCCTTTCCTTCGGCGCCTACCTGCCGCGTGCGGCCGTCACAGCGGCATGCAAGGAACCATGATGAAACTCTACACCGCCACCCGTGCGCCGAACCCGCGTCGCGTGCGCATGTTCATGCACGAGAAGGCCGTCCCGGCCATGGAGATGGTCGAGATCGACCTCAACGCGGGCGAGCACAAGAGCGCGGCCTTTCGCGCCAGGAACCCGGTGGCGCGGGTGCCGGCATTGGAACTGGACGACGGCCGCGTGCTGAGCGAGACGCGCGCCATCTGCAGCTACCTGGAAGGCCTGTACCCGGAGCCCAACCTGATGGGCGTGGATGTCGAGGAGCGTGCCTTCATCGAGATGCACGACCGGCGCGTGGAGTGGTACTGGCTGCTGCCGATCGCGAACTGGGTGCGCCACACGCATCCGGGCCTGGCGGCACTCGAGCAGCCGCAGTTCGCCGATTTCGGCCGGGCGCAGGCCGACAAGGTACGTGAGTCCGCGCGCTGGCTGGACGAGACGCTCGCAAGCCAGCCCTGGATCGCCGGCGCGCGCTTCACGATTGCCGACATTACCGCTTTTTGCGCCATCGAATTTGCGCGCTTGGTGAAGTTCAACGCCGCCGCTGAAGGGTTTGCCGCACTGCAGGCGTGGCGCGATCGGGTGGCCGCTCGCGAGAGCGCACGCGCTGCCTGACGCACGAGGCAACGCAGGGCCGCTTTCGAGTTCCCTCGCACGCCCTCGGGGCGCCTGGCGAAGCCAGGGCTGGGGGCGTTCTCAACTTCAGTTGGCCGCTGCGCGCGCGCGGCGCTTGCGCCGCGTGTCCAGATGCCAGGCCAGGAAGGGCAGCAGCAGCATCGAACCGGGCAGTGCCCAGATCAGCAGGTAGGGGCTCACCGAGGTGAGCGAACGCAGCATCTGGCGCAACTGCTGGCGTTCTTCCGCCGTCCAGGCGCCCAGGCCGTTGCGCTGCTTCATCAGCAGGCGCAAGGCGCCCTTGATCTGGCCCAGTTCGCTGCGCAGCCGGTTTTTTTCTCGGCTGTTGCCCGCGGCCATCGAGGACACCCAGTTCGGCGCACGCGGCATGCGCGCCTGGAAATGCTGGGTGCTGTTCGGATCGAACGGCGCCGCCGCGCTGTCGTTTGCGGGGGGCGGCGTGTCGGTGGCGGGCTTCATGGCGCGGATTATCGATCAGCGGCGCCTGTCTCGACCCATTTGTCTCGAGCCATTCGACGGCCTCATCTCCGCTGCAACGCGATCGTGGCGCCACGGTCGCGCGCCCATCGTTCGAACTGTGCCGGCGCCATCGGCCGGGCGAACAGGTAGCCCTGGCCCTGCTGGCAGCCGAGTTCCACCAAGCGGTGGCGGATCGTTTCGTCCTCGATGCCTTCGGCCGTGGTGCTCAGCTGCAGACTGTGGGCGATCTGGATGATGGCCGAGACGATCGCCTGCTCCTGCGGCCCGCGCAGCAACTGGCGCACGAAGGACTG
>JBDHRZ010000487.1:0-2515 GCA_039807845.1 Rhodoferax sp. | reverse complement strand
TCGAACGCGGTGCCATGGTCGGGGCTGGTCCGCACCAGCGGCAAGCCCAGCGTGACGTTCACGCCGGTCTCGACGCCGAGGTATTTCACCGGGATCAGTCCCTGGTCGTGGTACATCGCCACCACCACGTCCCACTCCCCGGGTGCCCCGTCGCGCGCGCGGGCGCGCATGAACACGGTGTCCGGGGCGATCGGCCCATGCGCGGAGATGCCGAGCGCGCGCGCCGCGTCGATCGCCGGGGCGATCACGTCGATCTCCTCGCGGCCGAACAGCCCCCCCTCGCCGGCATGCGGATTGAGTCCCGCCACCGCGATGCGCGGCCGGCGCCCGAGCATGCGCTGCAAGGCCTGGTCCGCGATGACGATCGTCTGCAGCACGTTGGCCCGGGTCACCGCCTCGATCGCATCGCGCAGCGACACATGGATGCTGACCAGCAAGGTGCGCAACACCTCGTTGGCCAGCATCATGCGCACCGGCAACCGGTCGCGTTCCAGCCCCAGCGCCAGGCAGGCGCGCTGCTGCAGCAACTCGGTATGGCCCGCAAAGGTGTCGTAGGGCGGCCCGGCGGCGGCGAGCGACTCCTTGTGCAGCGGCGCCGTCACCAGCGCTGCCAGTTCGCCGCGCAGGGCTGCGTCGGCAGCCCAGACCACACTGTCGCCCGCCATCCGGCCCGCCACGCCGCTCACCGCGCCCAGCGTCACCGGCGCGGCCACTTCGGTCGCCTGCAGGACCGCCATGCCATGCGGCGCAAGTTGGCGCAGGTCTTCGGTGCGCGTCAACGCAACCACCGGCAGGCTGGCCAAATCGGGCGTGGCAACGATGCGCGCAGCACGGCGCATGGTGTCCACATCACCACAGACGAAACAACCCGCTGTCAGCTCCGGCGCATCGCGGAACGCCTTGGCGACGATCTCGGGGCCGATTCCGGCCGGGTCGCCCATGGTGATCGCGATCGGCTTGTGCATGATCAGGCCGGGTTGTCGATATCGATGAAGACGTGCGCCAACCCGAGCTCGGAGGCGACATGCCCGGCCAGGGCGGGCGCTCCATAGCGTTCGCTGGCATGATGGCCGCAGGCAAGAAACGCCACGCCGCACTCGCGCGCGTAGTGCGCCTGTGGCTCGGAAATCTCGCCGGTGATGAACGCATCCGCCCCGGCGGCGATGGCGGATTCGAAGTAGCCCTGGGCTCCCCCACTGCACCAGGCAATGCGCCCGAGCGGCCGGTCATCCCCGACCACGAGCGTCACGGGCCGGCCCAACGCCGACTCGACGTGACGCGCGAGCGCAGACGCGCTGGCAAAGCCGCCACCCTCGCAACGGGTACCGAGAAAGCCGAGGTCCTGTTCGCCGAAGCGGGCCTGCGCACGCAACCCCAGTTGGCGCCCCAGTTGCGCATTGTTGCCCCACTGCGGGTGGGCATCGAGCGGCAGATGGTACGCAAACAGGTTCACGTCATGCGCCAGCAGCAAGGCCAGTCGCTGCTTCATCCAGCCGGTGACCCGGCCGTCCTGGCCGCGCCAGAACAGTCCGTGGTGCACGAAGATCGCGTCGGCCTGCCGGGCCACGGCCGCCTCGATCAGCGCCAGGCTGGCCGTGACCCCCGACACGATGGTGCCGATCTCGAAGCGGCCCTCGACCTGCAGCCCGTTGGGGCCATGGTCGCGGAACAGTTCCGGCTTCAGCACATCATCGAAGGCTTGCGCCAGGGCGGGTCGACTGGTCATCCGGTTACGGGGGGAGGGGCGGGCCGGGCCACCGTGGCCCGGCCCGCGCTTGGCTGGCGGGATTGTCGGCCATTTCGCCCCACCTACAATTTGCGCATGAGACGTCTCTGGTTGCTCTTCGCGCAGACGGTCACCGTGCTGCTGGCAGCCTGGTTCGTCGTGGCCACACTCAAACCCCAGTGGCTCGACCGGCCCGTGGCGGCCGGGCGCACGGTCACGGTGATCGAAGCGCCCGTCGCCGCGCCGGGCAGTGCACCTCCGGGCAGCCTGCGGCTGGCAGCGCAGAAGGCCGCGTCGGCCGTGGTGAGCATCAACACCAGCAAGACCGCCAGCCGTGATCCGCGTGCCAGCGATCCCTGGTTCCGCTTCTTCTTCGGCGACCAGGGCCAGCAACCAAGCGCCGGCCTGGGTAGCGGAGTAATCGTCAGTGCCAGCGGCTACATCCTGACCAACAACCACGTGGTCGAGGGCGCCGACGAGATCGAGGTCGTGCTCAACGACAGCCGCAAGGCCAACGCCAGGGTGATCGGAACCGACCCGGACACCGACCTGGCACTGTTGAAAATCGATCTGGACAAGTTGCCGGTGGTGGTGATCGGGAACTCCGACGCGGCGCAGGTGGGTGACCAGGTACTGGCGATCGGAAACCCGTTCGGCGTCGGCCAGACCGTCACCAGCGGCATCGTCAGCGCACTGGGGCGCAACCAGCTGGGCATCAACACCTTCGAGAACTTCATCCAGACCGATGCCGCGATCAACCCCGGCAACTCCGGCGGTGCGCTGGTGGAC
>JBDHRZ010000486.1:0-2520 GCA_039807845.1 Rhodoferax sp. | reverse complement strand
GTTCCCTTGCCTGGGCCTGCAGCCGCTGCGCCAGCAGCGTATGCAGCACCGGCAGCAGGAACGCCGCCGTCTTGCCACTGCCGGTCTGGCTGGACACCATCAGGTCGGTGTAGCGCGCGCGCTGCGCGTCCGCACAGACCGCCGGCATCGCCAACGGGATGCACTTTTCCTGCACGGCGGTCGGCTGGGTGAACCCGAGGTCACGCAGCGCCTGCAGCAATTCCGGCGCGAGCCCCATTCGCTCGAAGCCGCTCGGGGCCAACTGCTCGCCCGCGTCGGCGCCCTCCTCGACCGACAATTCGGCCGGTTCGGCAAATCCGCTGCGCCGGCTCTCATCGGCAGGGCTCGGAAAACCATTGGAATGAACCTGGTCAGGCACGGCTGCGCCGACCACATCGAATGCGTCGCTCATAGTGGAAATCTCACACGATCGCGCCGCTCGCAGCGCACGCGATCTCGTCAACGGTCGAACAAACATCAACCATCAAACGAGACTCTGTGCCAACCTGTGTGGCCGTGCACCGTCCGACTGGACGGTTCACGATAGAGGGGTCCCGAATGCACGGACCCGGTGTGTGAAGGGAGATGTACAAAAGCACGACCACGAAGCCGTGCAGCCCACGATTATGGCATGCCCAAGGGTTTCCACCTAATCCTGCAGGCGCAGGAAGGTTTCGCGGTAGTACACCAGTTCGTCGATCGACTCATGCACATCCGCCAGCGCCGTGTGGCTCTGCTGCTTCCTGAACCCGGCATACAACCGTGGCCGCCACCGCTTGGCGAGTTCCTTGAGCGTGCTGACGTCGATGCTGCGGTAGTGGAAGAAACCCTCCAGGCGCGGCATGTAGTTGACCAGAAAGCGGCGATCCTGGCCGATCGTATTGCCACACATGGGCGACACCTTCTGCGGCAGGTAGCGCGCCAGGAAATCGAGTATCTGCTGCTCGGCCTGCGCTTCGGTCAGCGTGGAACTGCGCACCTTGTCGATCAGGCCGCTCCTGCCGTGGGTTGCCTTGTTCCAGGGATCCATCTGCGCCAGCAGTTCGTCGCTCTGGTGGATCACCAGCACCGGGCCTTCGACGCGCGGCTCCAGTTGCGGACCGGTGACGATCACGGCGATCTCGAGCAGGCGCTCCTTGTCGGGGTCGAGACCCGACATCTCGCAATCGATCCAGGCCAGGTTCTGATCGGACTTTTGCAGCGGTGCAGCGACGGATTCCATGGTGCGGATTGTCACCCAACGGCTTCAAGGCGATCGAATTGCACCTAAACTCCGCGCCATGATGTCCGCCCCGATGCCGCGCCGTGCCTGAAGCGCATGCGCCTGGGGCGGTGCTGACCGCCTGCTTCGTGGTCGCATTGTTGGCCGGCCTGACGCTCAAGTTCTGGCTGGCGTCGCGACAGGTTCGTCATGTCGCGCGATGCCGCGACGAGGTTCCGCCGCGCTTTCGGGACCGGGTCTCGCTGGCCACGCACCAGAAGGCCGCCGACTACACGATTGCCAAGACCCGTTTCGGCCTGCTCGAACTGGCTCTTGCCGCCGCGGTCGTGCTGGGCTGGACCTTGCTCGGTGGCTTGAGCACCCTGGATGCCGCCATCATGGGTTTGACCGGCCCCGGGATGGTCCAGCAAATGGTGCTGCTGGCCGCATTCGCCACGATCAGCGGACTGATCGAACTCCCGTTCGGGCTCTACCAGACGTTCGGCATCGAATCGCGCTTTGGTTTCAACAAGATGACGATGCGCCTGTGGCTGGCCGACCTGTTGAAGTCGATGCTCGTCGGGGCCGCAATCGGTTTGCCGGTCGCCTGGGTGATCCTCTGGCTGATGGCAGCCGCGGGCGCATCCTGGTGGCTGTGGGCGTGGGGCGTGTGGATGGCGTTCAACCTGATCCTGCTCATGGTCTACCCCATGTTCATCGCGCCGTTGTTCAACAAGTTCCAGCCACTCGACGACACGGAACTGAAAAGCCGCATCACGGCGCTGATGCAGAAATGCGGCTTCTCCGCCAAGGGACTGTTCGTCATGGACGGCAGTCGGCGCAGCGCCCATGCCAACGCGTATTTCACTGGTTTCGGCGCTTCCAAGCGGGTGGTCTTCTATGACACCCTGCTCGCCCGGCTCGCGCCGGCCGAAGTCGATGCGGTGCTGGCACATGAGTTGGGGCATTTCAAGCATCGCCACATCCTCAAGCGCATCGGCGCGATGTGCGCCGTGAGCCTCGCCGGGTTCGCATCGATCGGCTGGCTGGCGAACCAGAGTTGGTTCTATGCCGGCCTGGGCGTGCGGCCGAACATGCTGCCCGGATCCAGCAACGACGCGCTGGCGCTGCTGCTGTTTCTGCTGGTGATCCCGAGCTTCGGCCAGTTCGTCGCGCCGCTGTTTGCGCAGGTATCACGCCGCCATGAGTTCGAGGCCGACGCCTATGCCGTGGCGCAGACCAGCGGATCGGCTCTGTCCAGCGCTCTGCTCAAGCTGTACGAGGACAACGCCTCGACCCTGACTCCCGATCCCGTCTAC
>JBDHRZ010000485.1:0-2525 GCA_039807845.1 Rhodoferax sp. | reverse complement strand
GGGCGCCGGCGCGACCGCCGGGCGCAAGGTGCTGTACTGGTACGACCCCATGTCGCCGACGCAGAAGTTCGACAAGCCCGGCAAGTCGCCCTTCATGGACATGGATCTGGTGCCCAAGTATGCCGATGAGGATGCGCAGGACGGTTCCGGCCTCAGCGTATCGCCGCAAACGGTGCAGTCGCTGGGCCTGCGCACGGCCGAGGTCGTGCAGGGCAGCGTCAGTGCCGATGTGGATGTCGTAGGCACCGTCCTGCTCAACGACCGCGAGGTCAGCATCGTGCAGGCGCGTTCCGCAGGATTCGTGGAGCGGGTCTATGCGCGAGCACCGGGCGACGTGATCGCCGCGGGCGCGCCTTTGGCGGACCTGCTGCTGCCCGAATGGGTGGCAGCGCAGCGCGAATTTCTGGCGGTGCGCGCGCTCAAGGACGAGTCCTTGACCGAGGCGGCCCGGCAGCGCCTGCTGCTGCTGGGCATGCCCAGCAGCCTGGTGGCCCAGGTGGAACGCAGTGGCGAACCGCGCGGGCTCTATACCGTGACCGTGCCCCAGGGCGGGCTGGTGGCCGAACTCATGGTGCGCCAGGGCATGACCGTGGCCGCCGGCGCCAGCCTGGCGCGCGTGAACGGACTGTCCACGGTCTGGGTCGAGGTGGCGGTGCCGGAGGCGCAAAGCGGCCCGCTGCAGGTCGGCCAGGCCGCCCAGGTGCGCCTGGCGGCCTTTCCCGGCGAGTCCCTGCGGGCGCGCATCGTCGCCATCCTGCCGGAGGCCAACCGCGACACCCGCACGGTGCGCGTGCGCCTGGAGCTGCCCAACCCCGGCCAGCGCCTGAAGGCAGGCATGTCGGGCCAGGTCACCCTCAAGGGCAACGAGCAGAGTGCGCTGCTGGTGCCCAGCGAGGCCGTGGTCCGTACCGGCCGGCGCGCGCTGGCCTATGTGGTCGATAGTCCGGGCAAGTTCCACCCCGTCGAGGTGCAGTTGGGTGCCGAGATCGGCGACCAGTTGGTCGTCAAGAGCGGCCTGGCGGCAGGGCAGCAGGTGGTTGCGTCGGCACAGTTCCTGATCGACTCGGAGGCCAGCCTGCGCGGCTTGCTTCCCGCACAGGCCGGTGCCTCCACCCCGGCGCAGGAGCATGGCGCGCATGGCGCCGCAGGGCCATCGGCCGCCGCGGCCAACGCCTTCACGGTGCGCGGCGTGATCGAGGAGGTTTCACCGACCGAGCTGACGCTGGCCCACGACCCCGTGCCGGCCCTCAAGTGGCCGGCCATGACGATGGGCTTCAAGCTAGCTGATCCCAAGCTGGCTGCGGGACTCGCACCCAGGCTGGCCGTGCGCTTCACCTTCGCCAAACAGGGCGAGGACTACGTGATCACCGCCATCGAAAGGGTCAAGCCATGATCGCGAAACTGATCCACTGGTCGGTGGTCAACCGCTTCCTGGTGCTGCTGGCCACGGCCATGCTGACGGCCTGGGGCGTGTGGGGCGTGCGCAGCACGCCCGTGGATGCGCTGCCGGACCTGTCGGACGTGCAGGTCATCATCCGCACCAGCTACCCTGGCCAGGCGCCGCAGATCGTCGAGAACCAGGTCACCTACCCGCTGGCCACCACCATGCTGTCGGTGCCGGGTGCCAAGACGGTGCGCGGTTTTTCGTTCTTTGGCGACTCGTTCGTCTATGTGCTATTCGAGGACGGCACCGACCTCTATTGGGCACGCTCGCGAGTGCTGGAGTACCTGAACCAGGTCCAGGGCCGGCTGCCGGCCACGGCCAAGCCGGCGCTCGGACCCGATGCCACGGGGGTCGGCTGGATCTTCCAGTACGCGCTGGTGGATCGCACCGGCAAGAACGACCTGGCGCAGCTGCGCGCCCTGCAGGACTGGTTCCTCAAGTTCGAGCTCAAGAGCCTGCCCAACGTCGCCGAGGTGGCCTCCATCGGCGGCATGGTCAAGCAGTACCAGGTCGTGCTCGACCCGCTCAAGCTGGCATCCCTTGGCATCAGCCAGGGTCAGGTGCGCGATGCGCTGGTGAATGCCAACCAGGAAACGGGCGGTTCGGTGCTGGAGCTGTCAGGGGCGGAATACATGGTGCGCGCCAACGGCTACCTGCAAAGCCTGGACGACTTCCGTGCGGTTCCGCTGGTGGCGCGCGGCGGAGTCCCGGTGCGGCTGGGCGACGTGGCGACGCTGCAGATCGGCCCCGAAATGCGGCGCGGCATCGCCGAGCTCGACGGGGAGGGCGAAGTCGCCGGTGGCGTGGTCATCCTGCGCTCGGGCAAGAACGCCCAGGAGACGATCGCCGCCGTCAAGGCCAAGCTGGAACAGTTGAAGGGGAGCCTGCCGCCGGGTGTCGAGATCGTCACGACCTATGACCGCAGCGCGCTGATCGAGCGTGCCATCCAGAACCTCACGCTCAAGCTGGGCGAGGAGTTTCTGGTGGTGGCGCTGGTCTGCGCGATCTTTCTGTGGCACCTGCGCTCTGCGCTGGTGGCCATCATCTCCCTGCCGCTGGGCGTGATGACCGCCTTTCTCGT
>JBDHRZ010000484.1:0-2526 GCA_039807845.1 Rhodoferax sp. | reverse complement strand
GAATTGTTGAGCGTGCGCCCGCGCATGAAGGCCAGCGGCGCGATCTCGATCGCCTGGCGCTCGAACGCCTTCTGCACGGCATCGAAGCCCATCAGGTCGTACAGCGCGTCGTACAGCGGGCGCAGGTAGGGGTCGATCTTCTGGCTCAGGTCGCCGGGCAGGAAGCCGAGCCGCTCGCCGGCCTCCACTGCGGGGCGGGTCAGCACGATGCGCTGCACGGTGCTGCGCTGCAGCGCATCCACCGCGCAGGCCACCGCGAGGTAGGTCTTGCCGGTGCCGGCAGGACCGATGCCGAAGGTGACGTCGTGCCCGGTGATGTTCTCCAGGTAAGCCGCCTGGTTGCGCGTGCGCGGCTTCAGGTCGGCGCGGCGCGTCTGCAACTCGGGGCCCGGCGCGGCATGGGCGTCGCCGTCGCCGGCGAGCATGAGTTGCACCGTGGCCGTCTCGATCGGGCGCGCCGCCATTTCGTACAGGGCCTGCAGCAGTTCCATGGCACGGCGTGCCTGGCCCGTCGGCCCATCCACCTTGAACTGCGCGTCCCGGTGTGTGATGCGTACCTGCAACCCGGTCTCGATGGTGCGCAGGTGCGCATCGGTGGGGCCGCACAGGTTGGCCAGTCGGGTGTTGTCCGGCGGCAGGAACTGGTGTCTGAGGATCACGTCGATAATTCCAGCGTGGGTACCGCGGTGGTGCCCGCGACGATCTTGAACAGGGCTCCCGATGATAGGCAAGTTGACCGTCGGGCATGAGGCCATGACATCACCCGATGGTGCTGCAACCGGTGCCGATCTTCATTCCGGATTGGGTGGGTCGTGCGTCGAATCAATGCGACCGATCGTTGGCTGCAGGCAGGTGCCTTGAAAGATCCATGCTGTCGTGCAGCAGTCGGAGTACGTCGATGTTGCGCTCCTCTGCGGCTCGAAAGATCACAATGTGTCGGCCTTTTCGGCCCAGCCGAGCGACATGCAAGGTTCTGATGCCTGGCCCGATGTCGTTGCGCAACTTGCTGCCTGCGATTTCCGGGCCTTCTTGCAAGGCCTGGACTGCCAGTGACATCGTTACCGAGTAGGTTCTGGCCTGGACCTGACCGAATGTCGTCCTGGTCCAACGGAGGATATCGACGTAGTCCTGCTCGGCTTGTCGACCGAGGCGCACCTTCCAGGCATCGCTCATGCGGGGCCAATGGCCTCGGCTGCAACGCAACGCAAGTGCGTTTCGAGTGCATCGGTCGAGTCGAACGCCCTGAATCGGCCCTGGTCGAAATCGGCGCTGCCGACGCGTACGGCGCTGCGCAGTCCTTCCAGGCGGGCTGCATCCTCGGCATCGCGCTGTTCTATCAGGCGCAAGCCCTCACGCAGTACCTCGCTGGCGTTCTGGTAGCGGCCGCTGTTGACGAGTTGCTCCACGATGGCGGCCTGATGGTCGGTCAACACGACGTTGCGGGTAGGCATCTCGATGTTCCGGATAGTGCTTGGCACATTATGCCAAGCACCCGCGGTCGATCGATCGTCTGAGGATCACGTCGATAATTCCAGCGTGGGTACCGCGGTGGTGTCCGCGACGATCTTGAACAGGGCTCCCGATGATAGGCAAGTTGACCGGCACCCTCGGTGAAAAGACCCCGCCGCAGGTGCTGGTGGAGTGCGCGGGCGTGGGCTACGAGGTGTTCGTGCCGATGAGCACGTTCTACAACCTGCCAGCGTGTGGTCAGCCGGTGAGCCTGTTGACCCATTTCGTGGTACGCGAGGATGCGCAGACGCTCTATGGCTTTGCCAGCGCCGCCGAGCGCGAATCGTTCCGGCAGTTGATCAAAGTCTCAGGCGTGGGTCCGCGCACCGCGCTGGCGGTGCTCTCGGGCATGTCGGTGGCCGAACTGGCCCAGGCCGTCACGACCCAGCAGACCGGTCGGTTGGTCAAGGTGCCCGGTATCGGCAAGAAGACCGCCGAGCGCTTGCTGTTGGAACTCAAGGGGAAGCTCGGCGCGGACATCGGCGTGCCTGCTGCCGCGCGCGATGACACGCAGGCCGACATCGTGCAGGCGCTGGTGGCGCTGGGCTACAGCGACAAGGAAGCCGCGCGCGCCCTGGAGGCGCTGCCGGCGGGAGTCGGGGTGAGCGAAGGCATCAAGCTCGCGCTCAAGTCGCTTTCGCGCGGCTGATCAGCGCCTCCGATCCTGGCTGCGCCTGGCCCCGCATGGGGAGGCTTGCCACACCGGCCGCGCAGGTCGTCTGAGATATTCCCGCTGGCTTGTTGCGGCGGCCGCACAATGGCCGTACGACTTGGTCAACCAGTTTGTGATTTGGGTGCATCATGACTATCGTTCCCGTCTTTGAAGCCAAGACCCGAATGTCCGAGTTGCTCGTCCAGGTGTAGCAAGGCGAAGAGATCGTGATCACCCGGCATGGTGTCCCGATGGCGCGTCTGGTGCCGCCGGTGGCATCCGGCCGCCGCCGGACCAGCACACAGCGCCAGCGTGTCGATGCGGCGTTCGAGGCCTTGGCGGGGTTGCGCGGAGGCGTGTCGCTG
>JBDHRZ010000483.1:0-2535 GCA_039807845.1 Rhodoferax sp. | reverse complement strand
AAGTGGTGTGCTGGACGAGCCGAGGTTTCGCGACCAGATCGCCCTGCTGGAAGTCGACATCGTTGCGCTGGAAGTGATGGTACTGCGGGTTCTCTGCGCCGAAGAGCGCAACCGTGAGGCGCTGGACGTGGCTGGGCTGCTCAAGATTGCCGGCAGTGAAATCGAGCAGCGCTTCACCGAATTGGCATTGCTCGCCGTCGGTCCGGGTGCACTGGCATCCAGTGCCGGGTGGGTTGCCACGACAGGCGCGGTCCACGCGATGGAGCGGCCTGCGATCGATCCGCGCGCTTTTCGCTACTTCAACAGCCGCAAGTCGACGATCTACGGCGGCAGCAACGAAGTACAGCGCAACATCGTGGCCCAGAGCATCCTGGGTTGAGGCTTGGTGTGCGCATGATCCAGGAAGCCGTTTGCAGAGTAGTTCAGGGAGTGGGTGCTTGACCTGTCAAGAGAACCCTGTGCGAGGCCTCGTCTTCCGACGCGAACTACGCCGCGCACGCGACGCGGGCTTGCTCGCGGGATGCAGCGCACCGCATCTGGAAATTCGGAGGACCGCATGAATTTCGATTTCACCGAGGACCAACTCGCGCTGCGTGATACCGTGCGCAAGTGGGTCCAGAAGGACTACGGGTTCGAACATCGTCGTGCCATCGCCAGGGCGGGCGCGTTCTCGGGTGAGATCTGGCACGCACTGTCCGAACTCGGCTTGTTGGGCCTGCTGATCCCGGAAGAGCATGGCGGGCTGGACCTGGGCCCGATCGAGGCCATGGTCGTGATGGAGGAATTCGGCCGCGCGCTGCTGCTCGAACCGTACGCCCAAGGCGGCCTGATTGCGCCGCACCTGCTGGTGCAGGCGCCACAACCGCTGCGGCAGCGACTCTTGCCGGAGATCGCCGCCGGTGAAACCCTGGTCGTGCTCGCGCACCAGGAGCCGGCAGCGCGTTATCGGCTCGCTCACGTCACGACCCGCGCGGCACTCGCGGGCGACGGCTGGAAGATCAGCGGGGTCAAGAGCAACGTGCCGGCGGCGTCCCACGCACACGCCCTGCTGGTGCCGGCGCGCGTGATGGGGGCCGCTGACGATGAGGACGGGGTCGCGTTGTTCCTGGTCGAGTGTGGCAGTGCCGCGCCGCCGGTACGTCCGGCCGTGACGCTGGATGGCACCGCTGCCGCCGAGGTGGTGTTCGACGATACGCCCGCGCAACTGGTGCTGCAGGCTGGCCCGGGGCCGGGCGGGGCGTTCGGTCTCCTCGAGCGCGCCATCGACATCGGCATCGCCGCCCTGTGCGCCGAAGGCGTGGGGACGATGGAGTCGCTGTTGACGCTCACCACGGAGTACCTGAACACGCGCAAGCAGTTTGGCGTGCCGATCGGCAGTTTCCAGGTGCTGCGCCATCGCATCGCCGACATGAAGCTACAACTGGAACTCGCGCGGTCCATGTCGTACCTGGCGAGCCTGAAGCTCGCGCAACCGGCGGCCGAGCGGCGCCGCTTTCTCTCGCAGGCCAAGCTGCAACTCGGCCGTTCGATGCGTTACGTGGGCCAGCAGTCGCTGCAATTGCACGGGGCCATGGGACTGACCGACGAGTACATCGCCAGCCACTATTTCCGGCGCCTCACCGCGCTGGAGATGACTTTCGGTGACAGCTTTCATCATCTGGGCGAGGCGTCCAGGCGCATGGACATGGCCGCCGGTGTGTACCTGACGGCAGGGGTGGACTGAACCTG
This sequence comes from Rhodoferax sp., assembly GCA_039807845.1. Classification (GTDB taxonomy): domain Bacteria; phylum Pseudomonadota; class Gammaproteobacteria; order Burkholderiales; family Burkholderiaceae_C; genus CAISIP01. The sequence goes on along the minus strand of JBDHRZ010000483.1, from coordinate 807 downwards.
GAAGCTGGAAACCGCAGCTGATCGCTTACAAGCGTCTCGCAGGCTGCGTGGATGCCTGCCCTGGCCGCTTGGATGACCCTCCCTGCGATCGCGGCGTCAACTCGTCGTCCGAACGACTTCTGCGATCTCTCGCTGCAGCAATCGTCCCAGCTCGCGCATACGGGTGGAATCCATGCGCGAGCGGATCGCCGCGATGCTGATGCCGGCCTTGAGCGTGGGCGTGAGTTGGAAGGCGCAACCGACGCCGGCGGTTTCGGCGGGACCGAAGTCGTGCAGCTCGGAATAGCCGTTCTTGCGCGCGAAGCGTATGTGCGCACGCAGTATCGCCAGCGTCATGCCTAGCTTGCCGTAGGGCTCGGCATGACGCTCGTACATCGCAGCGATGTCCTTGTCGCTGTCGTCCACCAGCATGCAGACGCCGACGGCACTGAAACCCAGCAGGCGCCGTTTGCCGGGTTCCGCCACGAATGCCTTGACCGGGTAAGCCCCTTCGAGCCGATCCACATACACCGATTCGTCACCGCTGCGCACGACGAAGAACACCGTGTCCTCGGAAATGCGGGCGACCCGGTGCATCAGCGGCCGGAAGCGCTCGACCAGTGGGGCCATGTCGGATGCGGCAAAGCCGAGCTGTATCGACTCGATGCCAAGCCGATAGCGCTTGCTCGCCCCGATGCGCTCGACGAAGCCCTCCTCGACCAGGTAGCCGAGCAGCCGGTGCGCGGTCGACTTGTCGAACCCGGTGAGCCCGATCAGGTCGGTGAGCCGCACGCCCGTGCCGTGGTGCATACCGACGTGCTTGAGCAG
>JBDHRZ010000482.1:0-2540 GCA_039807845.1 Rhodoferax sp. | reverse complement strand
CTGGTTGTCGCTGCGGCCCGAGAGGATGCCGGAGAGGCCGGACCGATTGGAGAGCTTGAACACCTCGTGCAGCCGCGGGCCGCGCATATCGGCGTCGACCAGCAGCGTGCGCCCGCCCAGCTGGGCGAGCGTGACGGCCAGGTTGGCAGCGCAATACGTCTTGCCGTCACCGGCGTCGGGGCTGATGATGGCCAGCGCGTGGCGCGGCGCGGCGTCGGCGAACAAGCGCATCATCAGCTGGCTGCGCAGGCCACGGAAGGTCTCCGCCCGTGGCGAGAAGGGCTCGTTCAGCGCGACCAGTTCGGGGCTGGCCTTGCGCTGCTCTTCCGGCGCGTAGGGGTAGTGAAACTGCTGCGATAGCGCGAACAGCACGTCGTCCTTGCTCGCGAAGCCGAGCTCGACGGCCGCCTCACCGAAGCGGATGCCCGACTCACGCTGCCGCTCGAGGATCTTCTCGACCTGCTCCGCCGTCAGGTTGCGCAATTCGGCCAGGATGTCGCCGATGCTGCGGTCGTGCCCGCCGGCATCCGCCGGATCGGCGTGCGGCGCCGGCTGCGGGCGGGGCTGGGCCGCCGCCTCCAGTACGGCCGTAGCGTCGGGCGTGGAATCTCGGAACTTGGCCATCACGACCCCTGTGTCGGTTGGGGCAGCGGCGCCATCAGCCGTTGCTGCATGCTGGGCCCACGGAGCTGGCTGCGGCGCAGCTTGGCGCCCGGCTTGGGCATGACGCCGAGCACCGGTAGCTGCAGCACGGCCGAGACGTCGTCGATGCTACGGACGCGGCGATCGAGCAACTCGAGCAGGAAGGCCGCGGCCAGCGCCAGCAGCGCGCCCAGGAACACCGACAACAGCGTGTTCAGGACGATGCGCGGCGAAGAAGGCTTCAACGGCGGGACGGCCTGCGTCAGGACATTGATGTTGCTCTGCGTCGTCTGGCTCTCGAGGCTCGTCTGGTTGGCGCGCGCCATCAGCGTGTCGTACGAGCGCTGCGCGTTGTCGACCTCGCGCGCCAGCACCATGCCCTCGTCGCGAACCTGCTTCAGGTTCAGCACCTTGGCGCGCTGCGCCGCGAGCGATTCGCGCACCTGCGCCTCACGCGCCCGATTGATCGTACCCGTCACGCCGACGCCGCCCGTCACGCGGCGGGTTTCTTCGTCGATCTTCACCTTCATCTCGGCAATGTTCGCCTTCAGCTCGACGACCTGCGGGTAGGCGGCACCGTAGCGCGCGTTCAGTTCCTTCAGGCGCGCTTCCTGGCCCGACAACTGCGCCTTCAGGTTGTTGATGACCGGGTTGCTCAGCACCTCCTGCATCTGCTCCGCCGAGCTGCCCCTGGCCTGCCCCTGCCGGCTGTTGGACTCCGCGGCGACGGCCTGGATCATGACCAGTTGCGACGAAAGTTCGTTCAGGCGCGCCGTTTCGACGTCCAGCCGTTCGTCGGTCGCCGTGATGCCCTTCTCGCGCTGGAACGCGCTGAGCTTGGCTTGCGCCTTCTCCAGCGCATCGCGCGCTTCTTTGCCTTGCTTGTCGAAGAAGGAGGTGTACTGCTTGGCCGGGTCGACACGCAGTTCGAGCGAGGTGTCGATATAGGCCTGCACGAAGGCGTTCGCCAGCGCCGCCGCAAAGCGCGGATCCGGCGCCGTATAGGAGACGTTGATGACGTTCGACTGGATCGACGGCTTCACGTCGAGCTTCTTCTGGAAGGTGTCGACGAGCCATGCCTCGATGCTGCCGTCGCCGTCGGTCTCATCCAGCCACTGCTGGCGCACCTGCGGGTTCTCGGTCAACTTCAGGTTGCGCACGACGCGATAGGCGACCCGGTCGCTCTGGATCACGTCGACCTGTGTGGCCATGAACGCGGGGTTCATCGCGCCACCATACACGACCGCTGTCACCGGGTCGGGCTTCACGTCGACGACGACGCTCGCGGTGGCCGTGTATTGCGAGGGAAGAATCAGGCTCACCGCAAGCGTAACGCCCACGGTGAGCACGAACATCAGCAGCGCGATCTTCCAGCGCGCCCGCAGAATCGATAGAACCTGGCCGAAATTCATCTCTACGCTCCGTCAGAACAGGCTCTCGCGCACGTAGACGACATCGCCCGGGCGCACCAGTTCGTCCATCGTCGGCTTCAGGACTTCGATCTTGCCGTCTGCCCCCTTGCGGTGCACGGCGATGCCCTTCTCGGTGCCGCGCAGGGTGAGGCCGCCGCCCGCGGCAAGCGCCTGCAAGACCGTCATGTCGCGATCGATGCGCATCGCGCCGGGGCGCTGCACTTCGCCGTAGATGTAGACGACGGGGGCGCGGTCGACCCAGATCACGTCGCCGTTCTGCAGCGAAATGTCGTTGGCGCGGCCCTGTGCGCCGAAGACGGTGGGCAGATCGATCTCGGCCCGATACGGCTGGCCGTTGCGCGTGCCGACGACGGTGACGACGTCCGCACCGAGGGCCGAAATGCCGCCGGCGTTGGCCAGCATGTCGGTCAGGCGCATGTCGGCGACCTCGATCGGGAAGCGCCCGGGCCGATTGACCTGCCCGAG
>JBDHRZ010000481.1:0-2543 GCA_039807845.1 Rhodoferax sp. | reverse complement strand
CGAGAGGCCGATCGAGCACAGCGGGGTCGGTTCGATCATTCATGGAAGACTCCATCGGGTGGTTGCGAAGAAAGCCCGCTTGGCTGGCCGGAGCCACCTGAGTCGGGAGTGGGGAAAGCGATTGCGTGAGTTGCGCGAGCGCGGCGTCGAAGCCGCCGACGGCATCGGCGAGGCCAGCGGCGACGGCGTCCGGGCCGAAAAACAGGCCCGCTTCGGTGGCGCGCACGGCGTCGGCATCGAGCCCGCGATGGCGCGCGACTGTCTCGACGAAGATGTCGTAGACGCGATCCACCTCGGTTTGGAGCACGGCGTGCGCGGCGTCGGAGATCGGCTCGTGCGGGTTGAGGTCGTTCTTGCGCTCACCCGCGAACACGGCGGTGTAGCGAACACCGTCGTTGGCGTCCTTCACGGACTGATCGACGTGCATGGCGATGACGCCAATCGAGCCGACGCCGCCCGTGCGCGCGACGAACATGCGGCTCGCGGCGGACGCCAGCGCGTAGGCTGCCGAGAACGCCGCGTCGTTCGCCACAGCCCACACGGGCTTCACCTGCGCCGCCGCGCGGATGCGGTCGGCCAGGTCGAACACGCCGCCGGATTCGCCGCCGGGCGAATCGACATCGAGCAGGATGGCGGAGACCTCGGGGCTCGCCAGCGCCGCGTCGAGTTGCGCGGCGATGGTGGTGTAACTGGCGAGGCCGGACTCGGCTTCGAGACCGGAGGTGCGGCGTACCAACGTGCCGTAGATCGGGATGACGGCAACCTTGCCGTTGGCGGGCGTCGGCGCGCGCGTCGCAGGCGTATAGCCCACGGGTGCGGCGAGATCGGCGAGGCCGATGCGCGCGCCGAGCACCGAGAGGATGACGTCGAGTTTCGGGCGATGGATCGCCAGCGGCACGCCAAAGAGGCGCGCCGCCAGATGTGGCAGCACGGTCATGGAAATCCTTCGAGGAAAGCGGTCAGGCGGCGGAATCACCGCCGGTGGTGTCGGGTGTGATGGCGCTGCGGTTGGGTTGCGCGCTGCCACCGTCCTTCGACGTGTACCGAGGGTCGGAGTCGAAGATCAGGCCGAGGCCGTCGGCGCGCTGGTTGTCGGCCGCGATCTCGCGGTCGATGTCCTCGGCGTCGTAGCCGTTGGCCGAGATGGCTTCCGAGCGCGACATCAAGCCCGCGCGGATCGCCAGCAGCATGGCCTTGTATTCCTTCTCTGGATCGACCCACTGCCAGCCCTGCGGAATCCACTTCACGGCGAGGTGCTGACGGCGGCGCGCTGGCCCGCCGCGCGCGAAACCCGGCGCATCGAGCGCGCCCGCGAGCACGGCCTGCTTCATCCACGCCGCCCACACCGGGCGGCACATCTGATGCACCAGCACCGAGTGCTGCACCATCTCGCAGCGGCGGCGGAACTCCAGCAGTCCGGCGCGGATGGACGAGTAGTTCACGCCCGTCAGGTCACCAGTCAGTTGTTCGTAGGTGATGCCGATGGCGGCGGCGACCGCGCGAAACTGCGTGCGCAGGAACTCGGAATACGAGCCGCCCACGTCAGCCGGATCGGAGAACTTGATGTCCTCGCCCGGCTCCAGAATCTGCAAGGTGCCCGGCTCCAGCCCGGCCAACGCGATGCCGTCGGCGTTGGCCGCGCCTTCGCCCATCAGGTTGTCTTCCGGGTTCTGGCGCGTGACGAAACCCGCGAACATCGCGGCCGTCTTCTTTCGCACCAGCTCGGCGTCGTCGTACTGGTCGAGTTCGTTGAGCTTGACCAGCGCGCGCGACAGCCACGGCTCGCCGCGAATCTGGCCGGGGCGCAGCACGCGGTAGAGATGGATGATTTCGCGCGCGTCGATGCGCACGGTGTCCATGCCGCCCTGGCCGGACATCGGTGCGAGCCGACCGTCCTCCGGATGCGAGCGGTACAGGTGGTAGGCCACGCGGCGGCCCAGCGCATCGAACTCGATGCCCGAGCGCACCACGTTCCCCGAGGGCAGGTCGGTGTTGAGATGGATCGGCAGGTGCTCCGACTCCAGCAACTGAAGCTGCAGGGGAACGGCCAGTCCATCTTCCGGTCGGCGCGGGCGCAGCCGGATCAAGCATTCGCCCCCTTCGAGCATCGAGCGGCAGGCCAAGGCTTGCAAGCCGTAGAAATCGGTCTGGCCCGCCGCATCGGCTTCCTCCGTCCAGTCGCGCCACAGCGCCTGCACGTCGGCCTTGAACTGATCGTCGCCCGACAGGCTCTGCGGCTTGATGCCGGTGCCGACCGCGTTGGCGACGAAGGCATCGAGCGCGGCCTGCGCCCACGCATTGCGGCGCACGAGGTCCCGGCTCTTGATGCGCAGATCGGTGTGGGTGGCCAACATCGCGGCCACCGCGCCGGGATTGCCGGGCATCCATGCCAGCGAGCGCCGGCCACGACCTGCGGCCTCATGCACTGGCGACTGGCCGAACAGACGGCGCACGGTTTGGGAAAACCACGCCATCTCAAAATCCCTTGTCCGTGGTGACGCGGATCTGGCGCTTGGTGCTCTGACCAACGCTGCGCGCAAGTT
>JBDHRZ010000480.1:0-2556 GCA_039807845.1 Rhodoferax sp. | reverse complement strand
ACTTCTTCGACAGGATCGTCGTGATCGCCGCCGTCAGCGTCGTCTTGCCGTGGTCCACGTGGCCGATCGTGCCCACGTTCACGTGCGGCTTGGTACGTGCGAATTTCTCTTTTCCCATTTCTTCATTCTCCAAAAAGACGCGAAACGCTACTGTTCCACCGCGGCCGACGGCGACGTACCGTGTCCAGCCCCTGCCGACCTGCCATCAACTGGTGCCCATTGCGGGAATCGGACCCGCGACCTCTCCCTTACCAAGGGAGTGCTCTACCACTGAGCCAAATGGGCTTCAATACCGCAACCAACCCAACACGCAAGACCGGCATGGAGCGAATCGTGGAGCGGGAGACGGGAATCGAACCCGCGTCATTAGCTTGGAAGGCTAGGGTTCTACCATTGAACTACTCCCGCATCGGGGAACTGGCATGCCAGAACCCTCGACACCCTTTCGCAGCCACCACATGAACGGGTCACGTCACATTTACGCCTGTCTGTCCACTCCGTCTTGCCGAACGAAACGCATGTCTGCCGCTGGTGGAGAGGGCTGGATTCGAACCAGCGTACTCGTAAGAGGGCAGATTTACAGTCTGCTGCCATTAACCACTCGGCCACCTCTCCGCGGGCGAACCGCAGATTATGCCACGCAAATTTTATCTTGGCCGCAAGTTTTGCCCTCAGCGCCTGTGATGACGTGAATCGCAGGCTCACGAGTTTCCTGGGCGGCTGGCGTTCGGGCTCTCAAGAAAACGCTTCGTAAGTCGTTGATTTGTTTGGGTGCACCTGGCGCCGCGAGCGGGGCGCGGGATGCTCAGAAGCACATTTGCCTGCCCGAAAACCAGGGACTTGCGAGTTCGGTTTCTGGCGAGGAACCGCCAGGACACTCCCACGTTTCATCGCCCCTCGGGAAGTTGGCGGGCACACCCACCGGCGGCGCGCATGGCCGGTTTCACCAATCGACCGGATCGGCGCCATGACGCTCCAGGAAGGCGTTGACCGCCGCGAAATGCCCGCATCCCAGGAACGGAACCGGACCGCGCCGCGCCGACAGTGGCGAAGGGTGGTTTGCACGCAACACCAGCCTCGGCGCGTCCGCCAGGGCGGTGTGCGGCGACGGTTCGTGCTCCTGCGCATGCCGTCCCCAGAGCAAAAACGCGACCGGACCGGGCTGGAGCTGCACGGCTTCGATGATGCTGCCAGTGAGCGCCTCCCAACCATAGCCGGCATGCGAGGCAGGACGCCCTTGTTCCACGGTCAGGCAGGTATTGAGCAGCAGCACGCCCTGGCGCGCCCAGCGCGCCAGGTCGACCGAGTCGCGGGCCTGCCTCCCATCCGCCTGCGGCGCCGGAGCCAGGCGGCCGGCGCACCGCTCCCGGGCGACCTCGGCCAGGATGTTGCGCAGCGACGGCGGTGCGGCCACGCCGGCGGCGACGGAAAACGCGAGCCCATTGGCCTGGCCCGGGCCATGGTAGGGATCCTGGCCGACGATGACGACGCGCACCGACCGCAGCGCCGTGAGTTCGAGTGCACGCAGCGGTCTCGGAGGATAGACCGTTGCGCCGTGTGCAAGCCGCGTGCCGAGGGCCTGCCCCAGGGCCACGCCGGCTCCACTGGCAAGAAAGGCGTCGACCAGTGCGCGCCAATCCGGCGCCACTGGCCAGTCGGCGGGCTCCCAGGCCCGCAGCGACCCGCGGGTCGCGCTCATCGCGATCGCACGGCCGGCCCGGCATCCAGCCGCCGGCACCCGCGTCGCACGCAACCGGTGCGCATGCTCAGAGCCCGAACAACTGCGCCATGGCCGCACCCGGGTCCGGAGCACGCATGAAGGCTTCCCCGACCAGGAACGCGTGCACGCCGGCCGACTCCATGCGCAGCACGTCCGCGCGCGTGTGGATGCCGCTTTCCGTGACCAGCAGACGATCCGCCGGCACGCGCGGCAGCAGCGCCAGCGTGGTGTCGAGCGACACCTCGAAGCTGCGCAGATTGCGGTTGTTGATGCCCAGCAGCGGCGTGCGCAGCGCCAATGCGCGCTCGAGTTCGGCTGCGTCGTGCACTTCGACCAGCACCGCCATGAACAGCGAGCGCGCGATGGCCTCGAACTCGCGCAACTGGGCGTCATCCAGGCAGGCGGCGATCAGCAAAATGGCATCGGCGCCGAGTGCGCGCGACTCATAGATCTGGTAGGGATCGATCATGAAGTCCTTGCGCAGCACCGGCAGATGGCACGATGCGCGCGCCTGCTTCAGGTAGTCCGGCCGGCCCTGGAAGAAAGACCGATCGGTCAACACCGACAGGCACGTCGCGCCGTGCTCGGCGTAACTCTGCGCAATCTCGGCCGGCTCGAACCGCTCCCGGATCACGCCCCTGGACGGGCTGGCCTTCTTGATCTCCGCAATCACCGCGCTGCCGCCGGCGGCGATGCGCTGGCGCAGGGATGCCTCGAAATCGCGCGTCAGCACGCGCGACTCGGCGTCTGCGCGCAGCGCTTCCAGGGGAATGCGGCCCCGCGCCAGCGCAAGCTCCTCGCGCTTGACCGCAACAATTCTGTTCAGGATATCCGAC
>JBDHRZ010000479.1:0-2562 GCA_039807845.1 Rhodoferax sp. | reverse complement strand
CCGGGTAGTGCTCTTCCGGAAAGTGCTTCCGGATCAGCTCCCACTGTTCGTCCGATATGCGTAACACACCGCGATTCTACCCACGTCATGCACGTCAATCGATTTTGAGATAGGTTCTAGTCGAAGACCCCGCCCGTCGGCGAGACCAGGCGCAACTCCTGGCTGTACTGCTCGTAGTTCTCGCCGATCTCGCTGTCGACGAACAGCTGGGTGTAGGCTGTTGCCGTAACCCGCCGCAGGAAGTCGAAGCCGACCGCACCGGTGATCGACGTCAGCGTATAGCCGCCGAGGTCCCAGTCCACCTGCAGCGCATAGTTTGCGCTGTCGGTGTTGTCCCACTGTCCATCCGGGAAGATGGTCAGTGTCGATGTCTTGTGGTCCAGCTTCTCGGGCTGGCTGAATGGGACCGGCGTACCGTAACCGCCCAGCGCAATCAGCTGGGCCGTGTAGCCATCGTAGTCCCGCCGACCCCACTCACCCTTGAGGCGCAGATGCAGGTTGTCGGTCGGGTCCCAGTCGAGGATGCCGCGCAGCAGATCGGACTTGACCGCGTTTTCATCCTTGCCGGTGGATGTGTTCTTGATGAAGCCATCGAGGTCCTCGTGCCTGGCGGCCACACGGAACCCGAGCCTGTCGTTGATGGGGCCGGAGATGAAGCCGTCGATGTTGTAGCCGCCCTCCATCATCTCCACGCCGGCGCTCACCTCGCCTTCGAGGTCCTTCGTCGGAGCCTTGGAAATGGTGCTGATCGCCCCGGCGATGGTGTTCTTGCCGAACAATGCGCCCTGCGGCCCGCGCACCACCTCGATGCGCTCGATGTCGAACAACGGGTTCTGGAAACAGCGCGGGCGCCCGCAGTAGACGCCATCGACGAAAGTGCCGACCGCACTCACGAAGGAAAGCTGGCTCGCGCCCGAGCCAAGGCCACGGATGCGAATCTGGTAACTCGCAAGCGTTTCCTGGATCACGAGGTTCGGCACGTAGTTCTGCACCTCCTCGAATCCCTTCAGGCCCAGCTCCTGCACGACATCGCCGCTGAGCACGCCAACCGAGATCGGCACGCTCTGCAGGGACTCCTCGCGCTTGGTCGTGGTGACGATGATCTCGCCGAAGGAACTCGCGGCTTTCTTGTCCTGGGCGCCGGCAGCACCCTGCTCCTGCGCCAGGGCGGGATCCGCCGCTGCCATGCCCAACAACAGCGCCGCCCCTGCCGCGACCCGCAGGCCACGCTCCCGAATACTGAAGCCCGTAGACATCCCCGATACCCCCCTGGATGTTGGAAACGACTCGCTGCTCCCCGGATCGACGCTGCCTGCCCGGACCCCGCAGCCCCTCATTCCGCAGGTTCCGGAGCAGTCGTGCGCATCGTCAACAAGACTGTCTATATCCTGCCTTCCCCCCGGCCGTCAAGAACTATCGGGCCACGGCAGCGGAGTTGGCATTCGGGCCACCGGCTTGATGGCGCCGGCAGCGGAGGGTCACGGACGCGCAGGAATCAGCCGCGCTCCTGCCCCTCCCGACCCGCCGGGAACGCCGCACGCAGCTCGTTCTTGCGGATCTTGCCGAGGCTGGTCGCCGGCAGCGGCTCCTGCCGGAAGCTGACGCTGCGCGGGCATTTGAAGGCGCCGATGCGCTCGCGACAGAAGGCGATCAGTTCCTCGGCCCCGACAGCTGCCTGCGGATGCAGGTGCACGACCGCGTGCACCTCCTCGCCCCAGCGCTCGCTGGGTATGCCGATCACCGCGCACTGTGCCACCGCGGGGTGCTGGTACAGCGCGGCCTCGACCTCGGCGGCATAGACGTTCTCCCCGCCGCTGATGATCATGTCCTTCACGCGATCGACGATGGTGAGGAAGCCATCGGCATCGAGGAAACCCGCATCGCCGGTGCGCAACCAGCCATCGGTGCAGAGCGCCGCGGTCTGCTCCGGCCGGTTCCAGTAGCCGGGTGTCAGCGCCAGTCCGCGCAGGCAGATCTCCCCCACCTCGCCCTGCGGGAGCTCCTGGCCCGCGGGGTCGAGTATGCGCAGGTCCATGCCGACGACGGGACGGCCGGCGGTGCGCCGCTTGCGACCGGCCTCGCCGGCGAGGGCGTGGAATTCGGGAAGCAGGCAGGTGGCCACGCCGCCGCTCTCGGTCTGGCCGTAGATCTGGTAGAACCGCGTGTGCGGGAGCTTCTGGAGCGCCAGCTCGAGGATCCGCGTGGGCATCGGTGCGCCGCCATAGGTCATGCGCACCAGGCTGGAGACATCCGCCTGCGCGAAACGCGGCGAGCTGATCAGCATCTCCAGCGCCGTGGGCACGAGCGCGGTCTTGGTGACGCGGTGGCGTTCGATCAGCTCCAGCGTGCGCTCGGGATCGAAGCGCGGCTGGATGACCAGCCCCGCGGCCAGCATCGCCGCCGCGATGGCGTTCATCCCCGCCGCAATGTGGAACATGGGAATGGGCACCAGCAGCGTGTCCCGCGCGCTCACGCCCACCGTGTAGGCCCACTGCAGCGTGCCCACCACCACGCCGCGGTGGGTGAGGATCACGCCCTTGGCACGGCCCGTGGTGCCGCCGG
>JBDHRZ010000478.1:0-2564 GCA_039807845.1 Rhodoferax sp. | reverse complement strand
CACGCTCGAGAGCATGGGCTTCGTCGAGCGCGACGAGGGCGGGCGCGACTACCGGCTCGGCCTGGCCGTGCTGCGCCTGGGGTTCGAATACCTCGCCTCGCTGCCGCTGAACGAACTCGGCCACCCGGTGCTCGAACGACTGAGCCAGGACAGCGGCCACGCCTGCAATCTCATCGTGCGCGACGGACGCTCCATCGTCTACGTGTCGCGCGTGTCGCCGCCTTCGCCGTTCGTCAGCGCGGTCAGCGTCGGCACGCGGCTACCGGCGCACGCCACCGTGCTCGGGCGCGTGCTGATGGCCGACCTCACACTGCCCGAGTTGCGCGCGCTGTACCCGGAAGACACGCTCAAGTCCTACTCGCCCAGCACGCCGCGCACCGTCGCCGAGCTGTTCGACCTGGTGCAGGGCGATCGCGAACGCGGCTACGCGGTGAGCGAAGGGTTCTTCGAGGCCAACATCTCCACCATCGCGGCGCCGGTGCGCGACCACGGCGGCCACGTGGTCGCGGCGCTCGGCATGACGATGAATGCCGGGCGCATCGAGCCCGAGACGATGGATGCGCTGATCGCACAGGTGCGCGCCTCCGCCGACCACCTGTCGAGCCTGCTGAACTACGTCCCGCGCGACGGCAAGCTGGTCGCGTTGCACACCAACCGGAGGATGGCATGAGCCTTTTCCTCGCGCCGGACGCACTCGCCGGTCGCACGGCAGTCGTCACTGGCGGCTCGTCGGGCATCGGTCTGGCCACGGTCGAAGTACTGCTGGCCGCCGGCGCCGCCGTCGCCCTGTGCGCGCGCAACGCCGCGCGGCTGGACGGCGCCGTGGCCCGGTTGCGCGAACGCTTTCCGCAGGCCCGGCTGTTCGCCCAGGCCTGCGACGTGCTCGATGCACAGGCCGTGCAGGCCTTTGCCGCCGCCAGCCAGGCCGCGCTCGGCCCGGCGGCGATGCTGGTGAACAACGCCGGCCAGGGACGCGTGTCGACCTTCGCCGACACCGACGACCAGGCGTGGCTGGACGAACTCACGCTCAAGTTCTTCTCCATCATCCACCCGACGCGCGCCTTCCTGGCACAACTGGCCGCCGAACGCGCACGGCTGGGCGATGCGGCCATCGCCTGCACCAACTCGCTGCTGGCGCGCCAGCCCGAGCCACACATGGTGGCCACTTCGGCGGCGCGCGCCGGCATCCTGAATCTGGTGCGCTCGCTGGCGACCGAATTCGCGCCCCAGGGCGTACGCGTGAACGGCATCCTGATCGGCCTGGTCGAGTCCGGCCAGTGGCGCCGCCGCTTCGACGCGCGCGCCGACCAGGCGCAGGACTGGGCCAGTTGGAGCCACGAGCTCGCGCGCGCCAAGCACATCCCGATGGGTCGCCTGGGACTTCCGGTCGAAGCCGCGCGCGCGCTCACGTTTCTCGTTTCGCCGTTCGCGTCCTACACGACCGGCGCCCACATCGACATTTCCGGAGGTCATTCCCGCCATGCCTGAGTCCAACACAGAGCGTCCCGCCCAACCGGTCACGGTGGGTGCCGTGGTCGCCGCCTTCCTCGAGCAGTGCGGCGTGCAGGCAGCCTTTGGCGTGATCTCGATCCACAACATGCCGATCCTCGACGCGTTCCTGCAACGCCAGCGCATCCGCTTCGTGATGGCGCGCGGCGAAGCCGGCGCCGGCAACATGGCCGACGCCTACGCGCGCTCGACTTCCAGCCTGGGCGTATGCATCACCAGCACCGGCCCGGCCGCCGGCAACATCGCCGGCAGCCTGGTGGAGGCCTACACCGCCGGCGCGCCGGTGCTGCACCTGACGGGCCAGATCGAGACCCAGTACCTCGACAAGAACCTGTCGTACATCCACGAGGCGCCGGACCAGCTCACCATGCTGGACGCGGTGTCCAAGGCAGCGTTTCGCGTGCGCAGCGTCGAGACCGCGCTGTCCACGCTCAAGAAGGCGGTGCAGGTGGCGATGACGGCGCCCACCGGCCCGGTGAGCGTCGAGATCCCGATCGACATCCAGCAGAGCCTGATCGAGATGCCGGCCGACCTGGCGCCGCTGCCGACCGCGCCCGCACCGGTAGCCGATGCGGCACTCGACGCGCTGGCCGCACAGCTGGCCAGGGCACGCCGTCCCCTGCTGTGGCTGGGCGGCGGCGCACGGCACGCCGGTGCCGCCGTGCAGCGCCTGAAGGCGCTGGGTTTTGGCATCGTCACGACGGTGCAGGGGCGCGGCATCGTCGCCGAGGACGACCCCGCGTCGCTGGGTGCCTACAACATCCACAAGCCGGTCGAGTCCTTCTACCAGACCTGCGACGCCATGCTGGTGGTCGGCTCGCGCCTGCGCAGCAACGAGACGCTCAAGTACGAACTGCAACTGCCGCGCCCGCTCTACCGCATCGACGCCGACGGCGCACAGCAGGGGCGTTGCTATGCGGACGACGGCTTCGTCTGCGCCGACGCCGCGCTGGCGCTCGCCGCGCTGGCCGAGCGGCTGGAGCAGCGCGGCTACCGGGCCGACCCGTCGCTGCTGGCCGACCTGCGCAAGGCGCACGACGAATCGGTGCGCGCGC
>JBDHRZ010000477.1:0-2566 GCA_039807845.1 Rhodoferax sp. | reverse complement strand
TGTATCGCTACTTCGGCGGCATGGGCGGCATGCAGATGCCGGTGCCGATGATGAACATCATCAACGGTGGCGCGCACGCGAACAACAACCTCGACCTGCAGGAGTTCATGATCATCCCGGTGGGCGCACCCAACTTCCGCGAGGCGCTGCGCTACGGCGCCGAAGTGTTCCACGCGCTCAAGAAGATCCTCGCCGGCCGGGGCATCAGCGTGGCGGTGGGCGACGAGGGGGGGTTCGCGCCCAACGTCGCCAATCACGAGGCGGCGATCGGGCTGATCCTGGAGGCGATCGACGCCGCCGGCTTCGTGGCCGGCGAACAGATTGCGCTGGGGCTGGACTGCGCGGCCTCCGAGTTCTACAAGGACGGCAGCTACGTGCTCGCCGGCGAAGGCCTCAGCCTGCAGGCGAGCGCGTGGATCGACGTGCTGGCCACCTGGGTCGACAAGTATCCGATCATCAGCATCGAGGACGGCATGGCCGAGGGTGACTGGGACGGCTGGAAGCAACTCACAGAGCGCCTCGGCCGCAAGGTGCAGATCGTCGGCGACGACCTGTTCGTGACCAATACCCGCATCCTCAAGGAAGGCATCGACAAGGGGATCGCCAATTCGATCCTGATCAAGATCAACCAGATCGGCACCCTGACCGAAACCTTTGCCGCCATCGAGATGGCCAAGCGTGCCGGCTACACCGCCGTGATCAGCCACCGCTCGGGCGAGACCGAGGACTCGACCATCGCCGACATCGCGGTGGGCACCAACGCCGGCCAGATCAAGACCGGCTCGCTCAGCCGCTCCGACCGCATCGCCAAGTACAACCAGTTGCTGCGCATCGAGGAGGACCTGGGCGAGGTTGCCAGCTACCCCGGGCGCGCCGCGTTCTACAACCTGCGCTGACCCCCGAGGCCAGGCGCACCGGACCCCAACGCCTTCGGACGGACCATGCACCAGCGCCTGCTCCCCCTGGCCCTGATCACGCTGCTGGTGATCCTGCACGCGCAACTCTGGTACGGCCGCGGCAGCTTGCCCAGCGTCGCGGCACAGACGCGCCAACTGGCGGACAAGCAGGCAGCAAATGACCGTGCACGCCTGGCCAACGCACGACTGGCCGCGGAGGTGAAGGACCTGCAGGAAGGCATGGACATGGTCGAGGAGAAGGCGCGCATGGAACTCGGCATGGTGCGGCCGAACGAGATCCTGGTGCAGATCACACGCTGACGCACTTGGTGCCGCGGCAGCGGTGCACCGGCCGCGCCGAGGCCAACGTGTCCAGCGCCACCGGCCCATCCACCTCCGTCGGGCGCCAGCCGATGTCCTGAAGCCGCGTCAATGCGCGCCGGAGCCCGCGCCGGGTGTCTGACTCACAGGGCGAAACAGCTGTGCCGTGTCGATCGCATCGAACCGGTACTGCATGCCGCAGAACTCGCAGCCGACTTCGATGTCGCCACGCTCGGCCAGGATGCTCGCCGCTTCCCGCTCGCCCAGGCTGGCGATCATCGCACCGACCTTCGTGCGGCTGCAACTGCAGGCGAAATGCGGCCGCGCATCGTCAGGCTGAGGGGCGAAGCGCAGCAGATCTTCCTGCCAGAACAGCCGATGCAGGATCGCATCGACGCCCAGCGACAGCAGTTCCGCCCGTGTCAGGCTCGCGGCCAGCGTCGCGATCCGCTCGTAGTCCTCACTGCCGCCCGCGCGCTCGGAATCCGCATGCGCGCCGGCCGCCTCCAGCTTGGCACCGCCTTGCGCCGGCAGGCGCTGGATCAGCAGACCAGCCGCCAGGCGTTCGTCGGAGGCCAGCACCAGGGTGGTGTCGAGCTGCTCGCTTTGCCGCATGTAGTGCTGCAAGGCGTCGCTGAGCTTATCCAGCCTGCGCCCGTCATCCCCGACCAGCGGGACCACCCCCTGGTAGGCCTGCTGCCCCGGCCGCGCCTGGCGCGGGTCGAGCGTGATCGCGCAACGCCCGCCACTGACCTGGTTGACCATGGCGCCGAACGGGGCGTCCGGCTCCACCGTGCCGACCACCGTGGCGGTGGCGCGCATGGCCAGATCCGACTGCACCTCCGCCACCGCCAGCCGGACCGGACCATCGCCCATGATCTGCATCACCAGCGCACCATCGAACTTGATGCTCGCGCGCATCAGCGTGGCCGCCGCCAGCATCTCGCCCAGCAGTTGCGCGACTGCGGTCGGATAGGGCCCGGTCTGCGAATTCGCAGCGCGGCGGGCCAGGATGTCGGTCCAGGCATGCGTGATCCGCACCACGATGCCACGCACCGGCAGACCGTCGAAAAGAAATTTGTGCAGCTCTGACAAATCGGTGCTCCAGGTCGCGCCCACGGGCTCGACACGGACGTGATTCACATGATCTCAGCGGCGCCCGGCCGCCCGAAGCCGCTGAGGCGCCCCCTCGGGGGGCAGCGGACCGCGCGCAGCGGGGGAGCGTGGGGGCTGTTTCATCTCAGCGGCGCCCGGCCGCCCGAAGCCGCTGAGGCGCCCCCTCGGGGGGCAGCGGACCGCGCGCAGCGGGGGGGCGTGGGGGCTGTTTCATCCCAGCTGCTTCAACGTGC
>JBDHRZ010000476.1:0-2606 GCA_039807845.1 Rhodoferax sp. | reverse complement strand
GATGAGCCGCCGGCGCGCGCGCGGCGTGGTCCTGATGGGCCTGGTGGTGCTGCTCGCGCTGGCCGGGCTGGCGCTGCTGCGCTTCGGCGAGTCGGCCGCCACGGCGCGCCAGCGCGAGCGCGAGACGCAGTTGCTGTGGGTGGGCCAGCAGTACATGCAGGCGCTCGAGTCGTACTACCGCGCCACCCCCGGCCCGTTGAAGCACCTGCCGGTGACCATGGAGGAGCTCGTGCGCGACACGCGCTTCCCGAACCCGGTGCGCCACCTGCGCAAGCTCTACCCCGATCCGCTGCAGCCCGAGGTGCCCTGGGGCATCGTCAAGCGCGGCAACCAGATCATCGGTGTCTACAGCCAGTCTGATGCCGCCCCGCTGCGCCGCAGCGGCTTCGAGCCGGGCCTGGAGGTCTTCACCGGCGTCGGCCAGTACTCGGGCTGGCGCTTCCTTTTCGTCCCGCGCGCCGCCGCCGGCGTCGCGACCACCCCCGTCATCACCCCCGCCAACAAGCCATGAGCCATCGCATCCTCGTTGTCGACGATCATCCGCTGCTGCGCCACGGGCTGAAGGCGCTGCTCGGGTCCCATGCCGAGTACCAGGTGATCGACGAAGCCGTCGACGGCCGCGACGCGGTCGCCAAGGCAATCCAGCTGCAGCCCGACCTGATCCTGATGGATCTGTCGCTGCCCGGCACCAGCGGCATCGACGCCACCGTGCAGATCCGGCGCCGGCTGCCGCAGCAACGCGTGCTCGCGCTGTCGGACGACGATTCCGAGATCCACATCGGCGAGGCGATGCGGGCGGGCTGCATCGGCTGCCTGAAGAAGGATTGCGCCCCCGAGGAGATGATGCTCGCCGTGAAGACCGTGCTGACGGGCCGGCGCTTCATCGGCCAGGATCTGGCCAGCCTGCTGCTGGAAGGGGTGCTCCACCCCGAGAAGGCGCGCGACACCAGCCCCTGGGAGATGCTGTCGAGCCGCGAACGCACGATCTTCAAGCTGATTGCCGAGGGCGGCACCAACCGCTCGGCGGCGGCCTACCTCAACCTCAGCGCCAAGACGGTGGAGAAGCACCGCGCCAACCTGATGCGAAAGCTGCATCTCAACTCCGCGGTCGAGCTCGCCCTGCTTGCGGTGGACCTGGGGCTGGTGCAGCGCCCGGGCATGCCGCGGCACATGCACGCCGCTGCGGTCGTCACGTCGGGCGCCGCGGGCTGAGCCTGCGCTGCCTTCAAGGCGGGCTCGGCAGCCACTGCCAGTCGACGCGCCCGCCGCGCAATTCGCCCACCCAGCTGCCCTTGGAGGCGATACGCTGGTCCGGCCCGATCGCCAGGCGCGGATACGGGCTCCAGGGCACCACGTTCTCCAGGCCGTGCTCGAGCAGCTCGAGCAGGTACTCCGGCGTGAATGCGAAGTCGACGTGCACGAGCCCCTCGCCGAGCACCGTCGCGGCCTGCAGCGTGCTCGCGCCGACATCGAGCGGCACGCCGGCCAGGCCCTGCTGACGCAACCACTCGCGCGCGCGGACGAGCTGCCGGTCGAGCGCTTCGCCGGTGCGCATCGGCGTGATGATCCAGCCGCGCGGGCGCGCCGCCAGCGCGGCATCGAGCTCGCGGCTGCCGAGCGCGTGCAGGCCCGGCAGCCACAGCACCGGCTGCGCGATACCGGCCAGGCGCGGCACATGCTCGTGCGGCGCCAGCAGCGAGACGATCGCGTCGGCCTCGCGGTCCACGACCAGCAGGCCTTCGCGCGCGAGTTCGTCGGCGATGCGCGACACGAGCGTCGGCTCCGACCCCCACAGGCTCACGCGCCGCACGCCGCTGGCGCGCAGCAGGCGGGCGCCCTGGCGCGCGTCCGCATCCAGGCCCTGGTGGTAGTGCAGGCTGTAGAAGCCCGCGGCCTCGGCGCCGACGTCCACCAGCGGCAGCAGGCAGGGCACGCGCTGCCGCGCGCAGAACGCGTCCACCGGCGCCCATTCCGCCGCCCCGGCCCCCGCCACCACGGCGTAGACCGGCCGCGCCGCCTGGTAGGCGTCGAGCTGTGCGCCCCAGCCGGCGGGCGGCCCGGACAGCGGCCAGTGCTCGAGATCCCAGACGCGGTACTTGCGGTACATCACCATCTCGCGCGTGCGTTGCGACTGCATCGAACGGTTCGCCTCGTGGCGCGACTGGCCGTTCTTCTGTGCCACGAAGCGCTTCAAGGTGGCGAGCATCGCGTCGCGCCGCTGCGGCTCGACATCGGGCGTGGTGATCGTCGCCACGCGCACCCGCTCGCCGTCGAGGCCGGGCGGCGCCCTGGCGGAGAGGCCGCGCAGGTAGGCCGCCAGATCGTCGCGCTGGGCGTCGTCGATGGCATAGCGCGGCATGGTCGCCGGCAGCGTGATGCCGTCCGGCGTGATCCCCGTGCGCAGCAGGCGCGCCAGCGCCTGCTCGTCGTAGGCCGGGCGCACGCGCCAGCGTACCGACGCACCGAAGTAGCGGCCGGTGTCGCGGTCCAGCGGCCGGAAAAGGGTCGGCCCGGTGATCGGCGGCACGGCGATGCCGCCCTCGAAGTTGCCCATGCCGCTGGGCCGGTGGCACTCGACGCAGCCCGCGCCCGCACCGCCGCCCGTC
>JBDHRZ010000475.1:0-2620 GCA_039807845.1 Rhodoferax sp. | reverse complement strand
GAAGATGATCAACTTGTCAGTCATGGCAATTTTGTCGAGAGGCAGATTGAATGAAGAGGGAAGGTGCGGCCGGTTCAGGGTCAGAACGCGGCGACCGCCTGAACCCCACCGCCATGTGATGGCGCCTGTGCTGGGTCCGCAACGCAGATTCTGGCACGCGTCAACGCGCTGACGACGGCCTTGAGCGAGGCGGCCACGATATCGGCATCCTCACCCACGCCGAACAAGGTCTGCGCCTCGTCGATGCGCACTTCGAGATACGTGATGGCGCGTGCATCGGCGCCGGAGCCGAGCGCATGTTCGTGGTAATCGAGCACCCGCACCGCATGGCCGGTCACCTGGCGCACGCCATTGACGAAGGCCTCGATCGGACCATTGCCGCGCCCCTGTACCGCCCACTCGCGTCCGGCCAGTTGCATGCGTGCATGCATCGTGACCCGCTCGTGCGCGGGCGCAGCATCGTCCTCGCTGATCTGCAGGCGGGTGACCGCATGCGTGTTCAGCGCGTAGGCCTGCCGGAACACCTGCCAGATGTCCTGCGCCGACAACTCCTTCCCGTCGGCGTCCATCACCTGCTGGACGATCTGGCTGAACTCGATCTGCAGCCGACGCGGCAACTCCAGTCCGTAGTGCACGTCGAGCAGGTACGCGATGCCGCCCTTGCCCGACTGGCTGTTGACACGGATCACCGCCTCGTAACTGCGCCCCAGATCATGCGGGTCGATCGGCAGATAAGGGATGTTCCATGGCGCTTCGCTCGTCGCGTCCTGCGCGCGGCGCTCGGCCAACGCCTTCTTGATGGCATCCTGGTGCGAGCCGGAAAACGAGGTGTAGACCAGGTCGCCCACATACGGATGGCGGGGATGCACTGGCAGTTGGTTGCAATACTCGACCGTGCGCCGGACCTCGTCGATGTCGGAAAAATCCAGCCCCGGCGAGACCCCTTGCGTGTACAGGTTCAGCGCGATGTTGACCAGGTCCACGTTGCCGGTGCGCTCGCCGTTGCCGAACAGGCAGCCTTCGATCCGGTCGGCGCCCGCCATCAGGGCGAGTTCGCCGGCCGCCGTGCCGGTGCCGCGGTCGTTGTGCGGATGAACCGACAGCACCACGCTGTCACGCCGGGCGACATGGGTGTGCATCCACTCGACCATGTCGGCGAAGACGTTGGGCGTGGCGCACTCTACCGTCGAGGGCAGGTTGATGATGCACCTGCGGGCCGGCGTCGGCTGCCAGACCTCGGTCACGGCATCCACGACCCTACACGCGAAATCGAGTTCGGTCGACGAAAAGTGCTCGGGCGAATACTGGAACGTCCATTGCGTCGCAGCCTGCCGCGCGGCCAGTTCGGCAATTAGGCGCGCATTGTCGAGCGCCAGTTGCACGATCTGGTTCTCGTCCAGGCTCAGCGCGACCCGCCGCATCACGGGCGAAGTGGCGTTGTAGACATGCACGATGGCGCGCCGGGCGCCGACCAGCGCCTCGAAGGTGCGCTCGATCAGGTGCGCGCGCGCCTGCGTGAGCACCTGAATGGTCACGTTGTCCGGCACCAGGTCCTGCTCGACCAGCATGCGCACGAAGTCGAACTCCACCTGCGAGGCGGATGGAAAGCCCACTTCGATCTCGGTGAACCCGATTCTCACCAGCGCCTGGAACATGCGAAGCTTGCGCTCGATGTCCATGGGCTCGATCAGCGCCTGGTTTCCGTCGCGCAGATCGACGCTGCACCACAGCGGCGCCCGGCTCAGGACGGTATCGGGCCAGGTTCGATGGGCCAGGCGTATCGGGGCAAACGCCTGGTACTTGCTGCGGGGTTGCTTCAACATGCGGGTTCCTTCAGTGATGGACACCAGCAACCCCAAAATGCAAAACGGCCCGTTGCTGGTGCATACGGGCCGTTCGATCGATCAGCACACGCTATCGCCGACGCCCGTCCAGGGTGCCACGTAGTAGTGCCAGCGCGATCCGTTTCATGGCCGCAATGTAGCACAAGTCGGCACGGCTCCATCAACCTGGAAACCGCATTCGGATGCGGCCGGCGAGACACTTGCAGGCGGTCAACAGCGGCTTCCAGTTTCAATGCAGGCCGCGCTCGTCGGGCTCATCGGTCGACGTGCTGATCACGCTGACCGGCTGGCCCTTGTAGCGGCGCCACAGATAGACCACGTACCCACTGATGCCGTAGCAGCCGAACAGCGCCAGCAGTGCCTTGGCCGGATCGATGCTCACGGCACCGATGGCCAGCGCGACCAGCACGATGACGGGAAACGGTACGCTCTTTCTGGCGCTCACATCCTTGAAACTGTAGAACGGCACGTTGGTGACCATCGTCAGCCCGGCATAGAGCGCCACCGCGAACATCGGCCACGGCACCTGCGAACCCTTGATGCCGAGTTCGGACATCACCAGGATGAAGCCGGCGATCAACGCCGCGGCGGCCGGCGAAGGCAGACCCTGGAAGAACCGCTTGTCCACGATGCCGGTATTGACGTTGAAGCGTGCCAGCCGCAGCGCGGCGCAGGCGCAGTAGACGAAGGCCGCGATCCAGCCCCAGCGCCCCAGCCCGCGCAAGGCCCATTCGTACGCGATCAGCGCCGGAGCCGCGCCGAACGAGACCATGTCG
>JBDHRZ010000474.1:0-2624 GCA_039807845.1 Rhodoferax sp. | reverse complement strand
GCTGCAGATCGGCTTCATGATCACGATCTTCGGCGCCATCCCGTTCACCGACGCGATGATCGTGCGCTACGTCGACGACGCCTACCGCTCGCGCGTCTCGGGAATGCGGCTGGCGGTGTCGTTCGCGGTGGCCTCGCTGGCGGTCTACCTGCTCGGCCCGGTGGTGAAGGCGGCCGGCTTCGGCAGCCTGCTGCTGGCGATGGCGCTGATCGCCTGCTGCTCGGCCGTCATCGTGTCGTGGCTGCCCGAGGAGCCCACGCCACAGCCGGCAACCGGCATCGTCTCCTGATGGAAACCGGCACCCTGAGCGAGCTGCGCGCGCGCCATGGCGCGCGGTACCGCTGGCTGCTGCTGTTCGCGGTGATGGTGGGCTCGGTTGCGGGCATCATGTCCTCCACCGTCACCAACGTCGCGGTGCCCGACCTCAGCCGGCATTTCCAGATCGGGCAGGAGCGCGCCCAGTGGGTGGCATCCGGCTTCATGATGGCGATGACCGTCTCGATGCTCGCGACACCCTGGATCCTGGGCCGTTTCGGCTACCGGCGCACCTATGCCGGAACCATGTGGCTGCTCATGGCCGGCGGCATCCTCGGCGGCCTGGCCAACCACTATTCGCTGGTGCTGGTCGCGCGGGTTGCCGAAGGTGTCGCCGCGGGCGTGGTGCAGCCGATTCCGGCGATCGTCATCATGCGCGCCTTCGCGCCGCACGAGCAGGGTCGGGCGATGGGGATATTCGGCACCGGTGTGGTGCTCGCACCGGCGCTGGGCCCGAGCGTGGGCGGCGTGCTGGTGGACTGGTTCGGCTGGCGCTCGATCTTCTTCATGGTGGTGCCGTTCTGCCTGGCGTCCCTGTGGCTGTCCGCGCGCTACGTGCCGGTCACCGCGCCCGGCGGTGCCGACGCCGGCCGCGGCGCCGCGCCGTTGGACTGGCCCAGCCTGTTGCTGGCCGGCGCCGGAACGCTGTGCCTGCTCAATGGCCTGGTGCAGTTGCACCAGGCCATCGCCACGCAGGCCTATGCCCTGCTGGTCGGGTCGGTCGCCATCATCGCCTGGTTCGTGCTGCGCCAGCGCCGCCTGAGCCGGGCCATGGCGCAGGGACGATCCGGGGTGCCCCTGATGAACCAGGCCCTGTTCGCGGACCGGCGCTTCGCCTTCGGCACCGTCGTGGCCTTCATCTACGGCATGGCGCTGTTCGGCTCCACCTACCTGTTGCCGGTCTACATGCAGGTCGCCCTGCAGTGGTCGGCGTCGTTCGTGGGCGCCATCCTGCTGCCTTCGGGCGCGGTGCTCGCGCTGACGATCTCGCTGGCCGGGCGCATGGCCGACAAGGTGTCGACGCACATTCTGGTCAGCGCCGGCCTGGGCCTGCTGGCGGCATCGTTTGCACTCGTGCTGGTGGTCACGCTGCACACGCCGGCCTGGTACGTGGTGGCCTTCACCGTCCTGGGCCGCATCGGGCTGGGCTTCATCCTGCCCTCGCTCAACCTGGGCGCCATGCGCGGCCTGCACGCCGAACTGATCGCCCAGGGCGCGAGCAGCATCAACTTCATGCGCATGCTCGGTGGCGCTGCCGGGGTCAGCCTGTGCGGCATCGTGCTCGAATGGCGCATCGCCGCGCATGGCGACGACCTGGCACGCCTGGCCAGCAGCCCGGCGCGGCTGGCGGCATTCAACGAGTCCTTCCTGATGCTGGCCGCGCTGTGCCTGCTGGCGCTGCTGGCGGCGTGGCGATTGCGTGCACCCGACACCGGCACGAGCGCGCCGCGCCAAACGCACGAATAGTACCGGCGCCGACGAACCGGCGACGCTACACTGCGCCTGCGCCACGGTGGGCGATGGGTACGCCCGGGTGCCGCGCGAGAGCATCGCACCATGTGCCAGCTATTGGGAATGAACAGCCGGCTGCCCGCCAGCCTGTCCTTGAGCTTCACCGGCTTCGCGCGCCGCGGTGGCGCCACCGACCACCACGCCGACGGCTGGGGCATCGCCTTCTTCGAGAGCGAGGGCGAAAAGCCCGGGCGCGGCATCCGCCACTTCGTCGACAAGCAAAGCGCCGCCAGCTCGCCGCTGGCGCAGATGCTGCAAAGCTTTCCGATCAAGAGCCACAACGTGATCGCCCATGTGCGCAAGGCTACCGTGGGTGCCACCACGCTGGAAAACGCGCACCCGTTCGTGCGCGAACTGTGGGGCCGCTACTGGGTGTTCGCGCACAACGGGGACCTGAAGGACTACCAGCCGAAGTTGCACGGGCACTTCCAGCCGGTCGGCGACACCGACAGCGAACGCGCCTTCTGCTGGCTGCTGCAGGAACTGGTCAAGGCGCACGCCGGGGTGCCCAGTGTGGCCGAACTGGGCCATACGCTGCAGGAACTGGTGCCACGGATCGCCGCCCACGGCACCTTCAACTTCCTGCTCAGCAACGGCCAGGCGCTGTGGGCGCACGCCAGCACCCGGCTGCACTATCTGGTGCGCCAGCATCCGTTTGCCGCGGTGCACCTGCGCGACGAAGACCTGTGGATGGACCTGGCGCAGCACAACTGCGCGCAGGACCGGCTCGCGATCGTGGTCACCGAACCGCTCACGACGAACGAGAACTGGATCGCCATGCAGCCGGGCGAGTGCAA
>JBDHRZ010000473.1:0-2628 GCA_039807845.1 Rhodoferax sp. | reverse complement strand
TGCCGCCGCTTGAGAAGGGACGTTTTGATGGGGACGCAAAACGTCCCTGAGCAGGAGGGCCGCGTTTTCTGAGACTGCCTCCATCCGGTTGCGCTGTGTGGCCGGAGCTTTGAAAGCTATGGAGGTTCACACCATGCGTCCTGCACCTTTGCGGCCTGCCGCCGCTCCTGTTCCCGCTGCCGCGCAGCCGCAGCGCTACCTCACCAACGACGAAGCCGCCGAGTACCTGCGCCTGTCGCCGCGCACGCTGGAAAAGCAGCGCGTGCTGGGCGGCGGCCCGCGCTTTCGGAAATTCGGCCGGCGCGTCATGTACGCCGTGGCCGACCTCGATGCCTGGGCCGCCGACCGCAGCTTCGAGACGACCTCCGATCCCGAGTACGCCGAGCACCATGCGGCGGACAGCCGTGCGCGCTGATCGGCGGTGCGCGGGTGGCCTTCGCCATGTCCAAGCCCACGCAGGAACGCGAACAGCTCGATCTGTTCCGCGCCTTGCCGGGCGACATGGCGCCGCGCGACAGCCAGGACTTGATGGCTTTTCCGTTTTTCTCGCTGGCGAAGTCACGGCGCACCGCGCCGATCGACTTCCGCGCAAGCAACGTCACGATCCGCGTGGAAGGCACAGCCGAGCACGGCATCGCCACGATCTGGGACGCGGACGTGCTGATATGGGCGGCCTCGCAGATCGTGGAGGCACGCGACGCGGGCCTGCGGCCGTCGCGGCTGATGCAGGCCACGCCCTACGAGATCCTGCGCTTCATCGGGCGCGGTACGGGTCTGCGCGACTACCAGCGCCTCAAGGCGGCGCTGGATCGCCTGCAATCGACCACGGTGGCCACGTCGATCCGGGAGACCACGGGAAGGCGGTTGCACCGCTTCTCGTGGATCAACGAGTGGAAGGAACTGGCCGATGCCAAGGGAACGCCCCTGGGGCTGGAGCTGATCTTGCCCGACTGGTTCTATGCGGGCGTGGTGGATGCCGCCCTGGTGCTGACCATCGACCAAGCGTATTTCCGGCTGACGGGCGGCATCGAGCGGTGGCTGTACCGCCTGGTGCGCAAGCATGGCGGGCGGCAGGAAGGTGGCTGGCAGTTCGACTTCCGACACCTGTGGCGCAAATCGGGCAGCGCCACGCGCTTCTCGGACTTCGCTTACGACCTGCGCGTGCTTGTCGCGCGGCAGTCGCTGCCCGGCTACGTCCTGGGCATCGAGCGGATGCCGGGCGATGGGGCCGAGCTGCTGATATTCCGCCCAGCGCGTCCCGTGCCGCCTACGGCACGGGGATAAGCGGTGCGCAGCCTGTGGACGGGCTCGTGCTATCAGGAGTACGGGGACTAGTGCTATCGGGAGTATGGCTATCGTGCTATCAGGAGTACGAATCGCCCGCAAAGCCAATGCTGGCGCGGGTTTCGGCCTCCCTTAACTTACCTAACCTAAATTCTCTAACTGGTAGTAGAAGCGCCGCGCCACGGTGGACAACCGCCACGCGGCCACAAACACGGCAGGCAAAGCCCGGTTTTCCAACACGGAGGGCCAGGCCATGATCGTCGCGCTGCTCAATCAGAAAGGTGGCGTGGGCAAGACCACGCTCGCCACCCACATCGCCGGCGAGCTGGCGATGCGCGGGCAGCACGTCGTGCTGCTGGATGCCGACCCGCAGGGTTCATCGCTGGACTGGACGCAACGCAGAAGTCAGCAAGGCTTGCCACGGCTGTTCAGCGCTGTGGGCCTCGCACGCGAAACGCTGCATCAGGAAGCGCCAGAGCTTGCCAGGCGGGCAGATCACATCGTCATCGACGGCCCGCCGCGCATCGCTGCGCTGGCGCGCTCCGCGCTGCTGGCGGCCGAGCGCGTGCTGATCCCGGTGCAGCCCAGCCCCTACGACTTGTGGGCCAGCGCCGAGATGGTCGCGCTGATCCGCGAGGCACAAGTCTTTCGGCCTGCGCTGCGCGCGGCCTTCGTCATCAATCGGCGCGTCAGCACCACCGTGATCGGGCGCGAAGCGCGCCAGGCGCTCGCCGACCAGCCGCTTCCTGCGCTGCGCGCGGAAGTGCATCAGCGCATCGTGTTCGCCGACAGCGTGACCGCTGGCCGGCTTGCACGCGAGACGGAACCGGACAGCGCCGCCGCGCGGGAAATCACCGCGCTCGTGGACGAACTGCTGCGGTGGACGACATGACCGCGAAGTCACCACCTCGCGCAAAGCGCGTCGGCATCGGCGCGCGTCCGCCCGCGAATCCGCACGCCGAGGCGTGGATTCGGCAGGGCGATGCCGATGCGCTCGGCAAGGGCGACCTCTACACGGCCCGCCTCACCCTCGACATCACGCCCGCGCTGCGGGCGCGCATCAAGATCGCCGCCTTCGGCCAAGGCGTGACCGTGGCCGATCTGCTGCGCGGCCTGCTCGAACGGGAGTTTCCCGAACAACGCAGGGAGAACACACCATGACCGCATCCGCTTCGCCTGCCGCTGGCGCGGCCACGGCTGCGCCTATCGGCCAGCCAGCCAGTGCGCCGCTGACGCGCGTGGCGCTGGCCTACATCGAGGCCCGTTTCAAGCTCTACCTGCGCTTCGGCGAACCCGCGCGCACGCACCAGCTCGACCGCTGGCGGCGCAGCGCGGTGTTCCTGC
>JBDHRZ010000472.1:0-2640 GCA_039807845.1 Rhodoferax sp. | reverse complement strand
CAGTTCCGGCATCTCCACTGCTTGTGCCAGCTTGGCGAACAGGCGGTCGTTGGCGGCCGCGAAGATGATTTCGCCGTCGGCTGTCTGGAAGGCCTCGAAAAGCACGACCTTGGCAATACCCGCCCGCTGTCTGCGTGGGGCGACACCGGTGACACCATGGGTGGCCATCGCTGGTCCAAGCAGGCACATGGCCGTCTCGAGCAATGACGTGTCGATCACCGATCCCTGTCCAGTCAGGTCGCGCTGGCGCAATGCCGCCAGACATCCGATTGCGGCCCACATGCCGCTGCCGAAGTCCAGCACCGAGGGGCCCACGCGCGAGGGCAGCGAGTTGGGATCCCCGTTCTGGTGGAACAGGCCAGCGAGCGCCTGCACCACGGCATCGTAGCCGGGGCGGTCCTTGAGCGGGCCGGCAGCACCAAAGCCGGAGATCTCCGCGTAGATGAGCCGGGGGTACAGCCTGCGCAGGTGCGCCCCATCGAGGCCGATTTTCGCCATCACGCCCGGACGCATGTTGTGCACCAGAATGTCGCTACCGCCGATGAATTCTTGCAGCCACTGGCGATCGTCAGCAGAGTTGACGTCCAGCGCCACCGAACGCTTGTTCGGGTTCATGACCTGGAATGCCGTGCCCATGCCTCCGGGAAACGGTGGGCCCCAGCCGCGACAGTCGTCTCCGCCGACCGGGCGCTCAATCTTCACCACATCGGCACCGAGTGCTGCCAGTATCTGGCCGCAGAACGGCCCCGCCAGGTTCTGGCCCATTTCCACCACCCGGATGCCTTTCATGGGGAGTGCGGTCTTCAGATCGTCCATGTGACGGTGTTCTTTGCTTGCAGTTCTCGGGTCAGATCCCTGGCGTTGCCAGGCGCGGGCGGTGGGCGCCTGGACGCCCGCATGCCGGTCTGTGTCATTCCGGCTTGATACCGACCTCGGCCATCAGCTTGCCCCACTGGACGAGGTCGCGCCGGACGAGTGCCGTGCACTCGTCCACCTTGGATGCGGTCAGTTCGGCGCCGAGTGCGGCGAACTTCTTCTTCATCTCGGGATCGGTGGCTGCCTTGTTGATCTCCGCGTTGAGCCTAGCGACGATCGGTGCGGGTGTGGATGCCGGTGCAACGAGTGCGTACCACACGAAGTACTCGAAGCCCGGGTAGCCCGACTCGGCGACGGTGGGGATGTCGGGCAATCCTCCGAAGCGCGTCTTGCTCGTCACCGCGAGTGCGCGCACCTTGCCCGACTGGACCTGCGGAATCGACGTCTGTACCGGATCGAACAACACCTGGATGTTTCCGGCGATCAGGTCCTGCATGGCGAGCGCGTTGCCCTTGTACGGGACGTGGACCATGTCGATGCCCGTGGCCCTCTTGAAGACTTCGGCGGCCAGGTGCGCGGAATTCCCCATACCGGCCGAGCCGAAGTTGAGCTTGCCTGGATTGGCCTTAGCGTAGGCCACGAGCTCCTGAACGTTCTTCACCGGCAGCGACGGGTGCACGTCCAGGACGAATGGGGTGGTGCCGGGGCACGCAAGATAGGCGAAGTCGCGTGCCGGGTCGTAGGGCAGATTCTTGATCTGGTGCGGAGCGAGGACGAGCGGCGAGGTGCCGGACATCGCGATGGTGTAGCCGTCCCCGGCTGCAGTTGCGACGAGTTGGTGCGCGATCGCGCCATTTGCACCCACCCGGTTGTCGGCGACGACCGGCTGGCCGATGGAGGCACTGAGCTTGTCGGCGATCGCGCGCCCCAGCACATCCACCGCGCCGCCCGGCGGGAACGGCACGACCATGCGGATGTTGTGAGTCGGATACGTCTGCGCAGTTGCGCCGGCGGGGGCGAAGCAGGCCGCGGCGGCCCCGGTGATCGCGATCAGCGACGCGAACTTCGTACTGTATTTTCGGAACATGGTCTCTCCTGTACGCCGGTCGAAGCCGGCAAAGTGATTGAATGAATTCCTGGGGTCAGGTCCTGCCTTTTGCCTCCCGACAGGTAGGGAGGCAAAAGGCAGGACCTGACCCCAAGACCCCGGCACAAAAGGCAGGACCTGACCCCAAGACCCCGGCATCAAGCTCCGATAGGCAACCCCGTCATCCCTGCCGCCACGTCCCACAGCCGCAGCGCATTTGCTTTGGAAATCGCGTAGGGGCGCACGCCGCACATGGGATCCTCCTCGCGCCAGGGCACGGCTGGTGCGAATTCCTCGAAGTATTGGCCGCCGACGCCTTCGAGCTCGGGCGCGCACGCGAGCCAGACCGTGGTGGCGGCGCATTCATCCGGCGTGCGCCAGCGTTCGGGTTGCTTGCCCTGGCCGTCGATGAAGCCCAGGCGGCGGCGCTCTTCCTCGTCCAGGTACTGGTGCAGTCCGGTGGGCGAGCCGCCCGGGTTCATGGTGTTGCTGCGGATGCCGCGCTCCTGCCACAGCGCATCGATGGCGATCGCGAGCAGCGCGCACGCGGTCTTGGACTGGCTGTAGGCGTCCCAGCGTTCGTAGGGCCGCACCCGGTAGTCGATGTCATCGTAGTGGATGTCGGTGCGCCGGTGCGCGATCGAACTCAGGCACACCACGCGCGCGCGCCCAGCGGCGCGCAGCGCCGGCTCCAGGCTGCGCGTGAGCAGGTAGTGGCCCAGGAAGTTGACCGCGAA
>JBDHRZ010000471.1:0-2655 GCA_039807845.1 Rhodoferax sp. | reverse complement strand
GGCCCCCCGAAGGGGTGCGAGGAAACCTGGGAGCGGCCCTGCGTTTCCTCGTGAGGGCAACGGGCCGCCGCTGCGACAGGAGGAAGGGAGCACGATGACGCTGCGACTGCTGCATTCGGCCGACTGGCAGATCGGGCGCATCTTCGCGCAGTTCGAGCCCGACGATGCGGCGGCGCTGTTCGAGGCCCGTTTCAAGGCCGTCGAGCGACTCGCTGCGCTGGCCCGCGAACGCGCCGTCGATGCGGTGCTGGTGGCGGGAGACGTGTTCGACATGCAGACGGTGTCGGACAAGACGGTGCGGCGCCTGTTCAATGCGATGCAGGAGTACCGCGGGCCCTGGCTGCTGCTGCCCGGCAACCACGACGCGGCGCTGACGGAGTCGGTCTGGACCCGGGCTCGACGCCTCGCCACGGCAATCCCGCCCAACGTGACAGCTTGCCTTGAGCCGCGCGTGCACATCGTCGGCGACCGGTTTGCGCTGCTGCCCGCCCCGCTCGAGCAGCGGCACACCCATGCCGACCTGACCGAGTGGTACGCAGGCGCTCAGACCCCGCAGGGCCTGCCGCGCGTGGGCCTTGCGCACGGTTGCGTGCAAGGCATCCTGCCCGGGGAGATCGATTCCGCCAACCCGATCGCGGCCGCGCGCGCCGCCAGCAGCCGGCTGGACTACCTCGCACTCGGAGACTGGCACGGCAGCCGACGCGTCGATGAACACACCTGGTATGCCGGCACGCCGGAAACCGACCGTTTCAAGGCCAATGATTCGGGCCAGGCGCTGCTGGTCACCATTCCCGGTCCCGGTGGCATCCCGGCAATCGAACCGCTGCGCGTGGGCCGCTACCGCTGGCAAGCGTTCGAGACGCGTCTGGCCGTGGCCACCGATGTCGACGAGGTCCTGCACGCGCTCTCCAGGTGCGGCGGCGGCGACGTCGTGCAACTTCGGGTGACGGGCAGCTGTGACCTGGCCGGGCACAGCCGCCTGCTGGAGGGCGTGGAAGCCGCGCGTGCGCGCGTACGCGCGCTGGTGGACGATGCATCGGAGCTGCGGCTCGAACCGACACCGGCAGACGTCCAAGCGCTGCACGCGGACGGATACGTGGGTGACGTGCTGCAGCAATTGCGCGCCGAGCAGTCCGGCCCACAGGCCGAGGCGGCGCGCGACGCCCTGGTGATCCTCGCCCGCATGCTGGGCGAGCGCGGCGCGCGCGCGGAGGCCGCAACATGAAGCTGCGGCGCCTGCGCATCGAGAGCTTCCGGCGATTTCGCGAGCCTTGCCTGATCGACGACTTCACTGACGGGATCAACCTGTTCGCTGCGCCCAACGAGTCCGGCAAGTCGACCATCGTCGAGGCGATCCGGGCGGCATTCTTCGAGCGGCACCGTTCAAGCAGCGTCGAGCACTTGCGCCCGTGGGGCGACGCCGCGGCGACGCCCAGCGTCGAGGTCGAATTCGAATTTGCGGGCAAGTCTTATCGGCTGGCCAAGGCGTTCCTGGGTCGCAAGCGCTGCAGTCTCGTGATCGACGGGCGAACGCTGGACGGAGCCGCCGCGGAGGACCATCTCGGCGCCCTGCTGGGTTTCACGTTCCCGGGCAAGGGAGCGAGCACGCCCGATCACATGGGAATACCCGGGCTGCTATGGATCCGGCAGGGCAGCTCGCACGAGCTCGCCGGTGTCGTCTCACACGCGGCCGATCAACTGCGCCAGGTCCTGGGTGGATCGCTGGGCGATCTCACCTCCTCCACCGGCGATGCGCTGCTGCGTGCGGTCGAGCTGGCACGCAACGAATTGCTCACGCCCGCGGCCGGTACACCGCGCGCCAGTCTCGCCAACGCACTGAAAGGCCAGGCGGAGTTGCAAGAAAAGCTCGCGTCGCTCGATCGCGACATCGAGGCGTACCGAAGCAGTGTCGACCGGCTGGCGATGCTGCGCAGCGAACACCTGCGCGAAGAGCAGGAGCAACCCTGGGTGCCGATTTCGCAGCAGCATCGTGCAGCGCTCGCCCAACTCGACGCTGCGCAAGCGCTGGAGGGGCGGCAGGCAGGCGAGCAGGCGAGCCTGCAGCAGTGGAGCGCGCAGATCGGTCTGCTGCGCACCCAGGCCGAGTCCTTCGGCCGCGACGAAGAAGCCGTCAGGGCACGGGCGCTGACCCTGCAGGCTGCGCAAGCCGGACAGCAAGCCGCACAGGCCGAACTCGACGCCTGGGACCGTCACCACCAGGCAGCCTCCGATGCTGAACTGCGTGCACGGCAACGACTCGAACGCGTGCGCGCAGCCGCCGCGCGCTCCGACATGGTCAGGCAGGGCGAGGAACTCGAGGCTGCGCTGCACACGCTTGCGGATGCACTGGCCAAGGCGCGCGAAGAGCGCGCACGGCTGGCCCGGTTGCAGACCGAAGCGGAGACACTCGCAGTGCCAGCGGTGGAGCTCCAACGCCTCAGACAACTGTCGGATGAACTCCGTGACCTCACCGTGCGGCTCGACGCAGCGGCCACCACGATCGACTTCGACCTCCGGCAGGACGTACAAGCCCGGGTGGATGGCGCGCCCACGGCAGGCCGTGCCCGTCGCACCGTGCTGCGCCGCACGGAGATCGAGATCGATGGCGTGGGCCGGATCACGATCGCGCCGGGCGGGCCGGAGCTCGATGCGCTC
>JBDHRZ010000470.1:0-2668 GCA_039807845.1 Rhodoferax sp. | reverse complement strand
ATGCCTGATGCCGCGCTGCTCGCCCTGCTGCTGGCGGCGGCGTTTGCGGCCGGCACGCTGAACTCCGTGGCCGGCGGAGGCAGTTTCCTGACCTTGCCCGCGCTGGTGTTCTCCGGCCTGCCGCCGGTGGTGGCCAATGCCACCGGCACGGTGGCGCTGCTGCCGGGTTACCTGTCCGGTGCCTGGGGCTTTCGCGCCGACCTGCAGGCCCCGCCCGGGCTCACGCTGGCGCAACTCGCGCTGATCAGTCTGGTGGGCGGCGCGGCGGGTGCGGCATTGTTGTTGTTCACGGGGGAGCGCACGTTTGCCGCCCTGGTTCCGTGGCTGCTGCTCGCGGCCACCGCGTTGTTTGCCGTGGCGCCGCTGCTGATGCGCAGGGCGCGCGCGCGTGCCGGCACGGCAGCTTCGCGCTGGCGCGCCAGTGCCGGCGTGTTGCTGGTGTCGGCGTACGGCGGCTATTTCAACGGCGGCCTGGGCATCCTGCTGCTGGCGCTGTTCGGCCTGCTCGGCCAGCACGACCTGAACGCGGCAAACGCCGGCAAGAACGTCGTCTCTGCCTTGCTCACCGCGGTCGCAGTGCTGGTGTACCTTGCCGGCGGTCTGGTGGCCTGGCCACAGGCGCTGGCCATGATGCTGGCCGCCACGGCCGGCGGTTATGCCGGGGCCCGCCTGGCACGCCGCATGCCGCCGCTCGTGTTGCGCGTGCTGATCGTGGCGATCGGCCTTGCCATGTCGGCATTGTTCTTCCTGCGCGGATGAACGCGGACGGCATGGACACGCGCAAGCCGCTCGATGCCACCGCCGTCTCGTGCATGCTGCTGCTGTGCGCGATCTGGGCCATCCAGCAGGTGTTGCTCAAGGCGACCGCGCAGGACTTCACGCCGATCTTCCAACTCGGCCTGCGCTCCGGTGGCTCGGCGCTGCTGGTGGCGCTGTCGATGCGCTGGCGCGGGCAGCCCATCACCGTGCGCGACGGCCGCCTGCCGGCCGGGTTGCTGGTCGGCGTGCTGTTCGGGCTGGAGTTCCTGCTGGTGGGCGAAGGCCTGCGCCACACCACGGCTTCGCACATGGTTGTGTTCCTGTACACGGCGCCGGTGTTTGCCGCGCTCGGCCTGCATCTGCGCCTGGCCTCCGAGCGGCTGGTCCCGCTGCAGTGGATCGGGATCGGGCTGGCGTTTGTCGGAGTGGCCGGCACCTTCCTCGGGCGCGAGCCGGTGTCGGCGGCTTCCGCCGCCATGGTGTGGGGGGACTTCCTGGGGCTGCTCGGCGGGCTGGCGTGGGGCGCCACCACCGTCGTCGTGCGCGGCTCGCGCCTGTCCGATGCGCCGGCGACGCAGACCCTGCTCTATCAACTGGTGGTCAGTTTCCCGATTCTCGTCGTCGTGGCCGTCGCCAGCGGCCAGACTCGCTTCAACCCGACGCCGCTCGTCTGGGCGAGCCTGTCGCTGCAGGTCGTGGTGGTGTCCTTTGGCAGCTTCCTGTTGTGGTTCTCCCTGTTGCGCCGCTACCTGGCGTCGCGCCTGGGGGTGTTCTCGTTCCTGACCCCGCTGCTCGGGGTCGTGCTGGGGGCCTGGTTGCTCGACGAGCCGATCGAGCCGGCCTTCGCGCTGGGCGCGCTGCCGGTTCTGCTGGGTATCGTGCTGGTCAGCGCGCATGACTCCGTGGCGCAGGGCGTGGCTCGCCTGTTGCGGCGCAACGGCAAATAGCGGGCGCGAGAGCGTCCCGTGCCTGGCCGAGCCCGAGTCGCCCGCGCGCCGCACCGATGGTCGGCGGCCTGCCGGGATGCCCGCGTGCCGCGCGACCGGCGCGTGCTCAGATCTTGCGCAGGTTCGCGTGCGCGCGGATCCATTCCTGCGCGCACATGGCACCCCAGAACGAGATCTCGTTGGAGAGCGAGGCCACCGCGCACAGTTCGATGAACTTGTTGACCTTGCCGTTGCCATGGCAGTCCATCAGCTCGAGGCACTCGCGCTGCGTCGGCAGCCCGGTGCCGCCGCCCACGGTACCGGCGTTGATGTTGGGGATGTGCAGGTCCCAGTGCAGCACGTCGTTGGCGACGTCGTAGTCGAAGATGTTCTGCGCCGAACTGCTCTCGGGCAGCGTGGCGACGTCCTGCCCGGCGGCGATGAAGACGGCGGTGAGCGCGTTGGCCAGGCTCAGGTGGGAGTTGCTGTTGCCGGCCCACAGCGCGTAGTTCGAATAGCTCTGGTGCAGGCGCGTGATGTCGGCCAGCTCGGCGCGGGTGATCTTGCGCATCACATCGCCGGGGATGCTCACGCTGGCAGCCACCGCCTTGCCGCGCCCGAGCAGGGTGTTCACGCTGCACGCGACCTTTTCGCCGCTCAGGCCGCCCCCCATGCGGTAGGCGCGGATGGTCGGGAAACGCTCGGTCATGGCCTCGATGCCCGCCTGGGCCGCGATGCTGACCATGTTCTGGCCCGAGGCATCCCCTGGGTCCATCGTCATGCGCACGCAGACCATGCGCGCCATCTGCCAGCAGCGGATGTCCATCAGCTTGCCGTGCCGGGTGGTCGACTCCATGACCGCTTTCAGCCAGGACCAGTCGGCGGCGAGCGACAGCGAGAAGGCGTACGCGTCGTCGATGCTGTCGAATTCGAGCACCGGTGCGCGCTGGATGCCACCGTTGCGCACCACGCGCACCTTCACG
>JBDHRZ010000469.1:0-2673 GCA_039807845.1 Rhodoferax sp. | reverse complement strand
GGTGTTCCTCGGCCATCGGCGTGAAGTCGTCACCCGGCGCACGGTGTTCGACCTGCGCAAGGCGCGCGAGCGCGGTCACGTGCTCGAAGGCCTGGCGGTGGCGCTGGCCAACATCGACGACTTCATCGCGATCATCCGCAATGCTCCCACGCCGCCGGTCGCCAAGGCCGAATTGATGGCCAGGCCGTGGGACAGCCGACTGGTGCGCGAGATGCTCACCCGCACGCGCGCCGACGGCGGCGTCGTCAACGCCGACGACTACCGCCCGCAAGGGCTTGAGCGTGCCTACGGCATGGGCGCGGACGGCCTGTACCGCCTGAGCGATACGCAGGCGCAGGAGATCCTGCAGATGCGTCTGCAGCGCCTGACCGGCCTGGAGCAGGACAAGATCCTGGCCGAGTACAAGGATGTGATGTCGGAAATCGAGGATCTGCTCGACATCCTGGCCAGGCCGGCGCGCGTCACGACCATCATCGCCGAGGAACTGGGCCACCTGAAGCAGGAATTCGGGCTCAACAAGACCGGGGCGCGGCGCAGCACGATCGAACGCAGTTCCTTCGACCTGAGCACCGAGGACCTCATCACCCCGACCGACATGGTCGTCACCCTCAGCCACGGCGGCTACATCAAGAGCCAGCCATTGTCGGAATACCGGGCACAGAAGCGCGGCGGCCGCGGCAAGCAGGCAACCACAACCAAGGACGACGACTGGATCGAGCAGTTGTTCATCGCCAACACGCACGACAACATCCTGTGCTTCTCGAATCGCGGGCGCCTGTACTGGCTCAAGGTGTGGGAAGTGCCGCAGGGATCGCGCGGCTCACGCGGCCGGCCGATCGTCAACATGTTCCCGCTGCATGACGGCGAGAAGATCACGGTCGTGCTGCCGCTCACGGGTGACAAGCGCAGCTTTCCGGCCGACCAGTACGTGTTCATGGCCACCAGCATGGGGACCGTCAAGAAGACGGCGCTGGACGAGTTCAGCAACCCGCGCAAGGCCGGCATCATCGCGGTCGACCTCGACGAGGACGACTACCTGATCGGCGCCGCCCTGACCGACGGGGCCCATGACGTGATGCTGTTCTCCGACGGTGGCAAGGCCGTGCGTTTCGACGAGAACGACGTACGGCCGATGGGCCGCACGGCCCGCGGCGTGCGCGGCATGATGCTCGACGACGGGCAGAGCGTGATCGCGATGCTGGTGGCCGAGGACGAACGGCAGTCGGTGCTGACGGCGACAGAGAACGGCTACGGCAAGCGCACCGGCATCACCGAATACACGCGCCACGTGCGCGGCGGCAAGGGCATGATCGCGATCCAGCAAAGCGAACGCAACGGCAAGGTGGTCGCGGCCACGCTGGTGCATGCGGAAGACGAGATCATGCTGATCAGCGACACCGGCGTGCTGGTACGCACGCGCGTGAGCGAAATTCGCGAATTGGGTCGTGCCACGCAAGGAGTGACGCTGATCAGCCTGGACGACGGATCCCGGCTCACCGGCGTGCAGCGGCTGGTCGAGAACGATGCCGACGAGACCGGCAACGGCGCCGGCGCCGATGCCGAGACCAGCCCGAACGGAGGCGAACCGACCTGAGCCTGTGAAGATATGAATCGTCCCCGCCTGGGGTCCCAGCAAGGGCCCAATCCAGGCGCAAGGCGCAGCCGGGGTGGGGCCCCGGCGAGGCCTTGCAACGACGAGGGGGCCCTTGCTGGGACCTCATCCGAAGGGCCGGGGTGCCATAGGGCGCTGGCATCGACACCACGCGCTGCCGCTCGACGGCGCCCAGTGCCGGGCGGACACCATGCGAGAATTTGTGCACACCAGCGGCTGAACCAGCGCGACGCAACGACGACCCATGTCCCAAACCCTGCCTGAACTCCGACACCAGATCGACGCCGTCGACGCCCAACTGCTCGAGTTGCTCAATCGCCGCGCGACACTGGCGCTGGCGGTAGGCGAGATCAAGCACGCCGAAGGGTCGGCGGTGTTCCGCCCCGAACGCGAGGCGCAGGTCATCGCGAACATGCAGCAACGCAACCCGGGACCGCTGAAGAACGACGCCGTCCGCCACATCTGGCGCGAGATCATGTCGAGCTGCCGTGCCCTGGAAGGACGCCAGCGCGTCGCCTACCTGGGGCCGGCGGGCACGTTCAGCGAGCAGGCGGCGCTCGAATTCTTCGGCTCGAGCATCGAGCGCGTCCCGTGCGGCAGTTTCGACGAGGTGTTCCACGCAGCCACCTCGGGCCGTGCCGATTTCGGCGTGGTACCGATCGAGAACAACACCGAGGGCGTGGTGGCGCGCTCGCTCGACCTGCTGCTCAATACGCCGATGCACATCGTCGGTGAAGTCAACCTGCAGATCTGCCACCACCTGATGCGCAGCAGCAATGCGATGGACGGCATCGAGGTGGTATGGGCACACCCCCAGTCACTCGCGCAATGCCACCAGTGGCTTGCCACGCACCTGCCCGGGGCCGAGCGTCGGGCGGCTTCGAGCAACGCCGAAGGTGCGCGGCTGGCGGCCACCAACCCGGCCTGGGCGGCCATCGCGGGCGAGCGCGCCGCGAACGAATTCGGGCTGCATCTGGTCGCCAGCGCGATCCAGGACGACGCACACAACCGCACCCGATTCAACGTCGTGTGCATGCCCAAGGTGATGGCGCAGCCGCCAG
>JBDHRZ010000468.1:0-2698 GCA_039807845.1 Rhodoferax sp. | reverse complement strand
CGGTAACCACCCGCTGTCGGGCATCGCCTTGCGACTGCAGTTGAAGGTCGAATCGGTACGCCCAGCCACCGAGGAAGAAATCGCGCAGCGCAGTGCCGGCACCGGCTTCTTCCAGCTGAAACTGGCACCGCCTGCGGCTTGAGCGCAGGCCGTCGTGCACGCGCAGCGACCAGCGCGTGGCAGGCTTGCAGTCACCGCCGCGTGGTGGGCACCTTGCGGTGCAGACAAGACCGTGCACCCACGGCCAAGCCAGTCGACGCGAACTCGGCTCACACCCTTCTGGCCGACCCGATCCCCGCTCGCACCTTGGCGGCAGGTCTCGACCGCACTCACCCCTTGCCGGTCGAGCCATACCCGCCCTCGCCGCGCGCGCTGGGCGCGAACGCTTCCACCACGTTGAAGCGTGCCTGCACCACCGGCACCACCACCAGTTGCGCGATGCGCTCCATCGGCTCGATCGTGAACGGCGTCGGGCTGCGGTTCCAGGCGCTGACCATCAACTGGCCCTGGTAGTCGCTGTCGATCAGCCCGACCAGGTTGCCCAGCACGATGCCGTGCTTGTGGCCCAGGCCGGAGCGCGGCAGGATCAGCGCGGCGTGCCCGGGATCGGCCAGGTGCATCGCGAACCCGGTCGGTATCAGCTGCCAGGCGTTGGGCGCGAGCACCAGTGGCGCGTCCAGGCAGGCGCGCAGGTCGAGTCCGGCGCTGCCCGGGGTGGCATAGGCCGGCAACTGGTCGGCCAGGCGCGGATCGAGGATCTTGATGTCGATGTGCATGTGCTCTCGTTGCAGGGTGTCGCAACAGCCTTCAGGCCTGCCCGCGCGCGGCGCCCATCATCCCGGCACAGGTCGCCACCAGGGCGCGCGCCAGGGCCAGCTTGGAGTCGCGCGGCAACTCGCGTGCGCCGTCGGCCGTCACCAGCAGCAAGGCGTTGTCCTCCTGGCCGAACGCGGCCGGTCCGATGTTGCCGACCAAGAGCGGCACGCCCTTGCGCACCCGCTTGGCGGTCGCGTGACCGAGCAGGTCCTCGCTCTCGGCGGCAAAGCCGACGCAGAACAGTTCGCCGCTGCGTGCGCGCGGCAACTGCGCCACCGTGGCCAGGATGTCCGGGTTCTCGCAGAACTGCAGTTGCGGCGCCCGGCCGGAGTCGTCCTTCTTGATCTTGTGTTCGGCCATCACCGCGGGACGCCAGTCGGCCACCGCCGCGGTGGCGATGAAGAGCGTGGCCTGCGGTGCCAGCGCGAGCGTGGCATCGAACATCTGCTGCGCCGAGCGCACGTCGATGCGCGTGACGCCGCGCGGCGTCTGCAGGTGCACCGGGCCGGCCACCAGCGACACCTGCGCGCCGGCCTCGCGCGCCGCGCGCGCCACCGCAAAACCCATCTTGCCGCTGCTGTGGTTGGTGATGCCGCGCACCGGGTCGATCGCTTCGAAGGTCGGCCCCGCCGTCACCAGCACGTGCTGTCCAGCCAGCACCTTCGGCTGGAAGAAGGCGACCAGGTCCTGCACCAGTTCGTCGGGCTCGAGCATGCGGCCGTCACCTGTCTCGCCGCAGGCCTGCTCGCCGCTGCCGACATCGAGCACGACCGCGCCGTCGTCGCGCAACTGCGCGACGTTGCGCCGGGTCGTCGGGTGGACCCACATCTCCCGGTTCATCGCCGGCGCCAGCAGCAGCGGCACGCGCGCCGCCGGGCGCGCCAGGCACAGCAGGCCGAGCAACTCGTCGGCCCGCCCGCTTGCCAGTTGCGCCATGAAGTCGGCGCTGCAGGGTGCCACCAGGATCGCATCGGCCGCGCGTCCGAGGTTGATGTGCGCCATGTTGTTCGCTTCGCGGCTGTCCCACTGGGAGACGTGGACCGGGCGCCCGGACAAGGCCTGCATCGTCACCGGCGTGATGAACCGTTCGGCCGCGCGGGTCATCACCACCTGCACGGTGGCCCCCTGCTTGATCAGCAGCCGGCACAACTCGGCCGCCTTGTAGCAGGCGATGCCGCCGGTGAGTCCGAGCAGCACGTGTTTGTTCGTGAGGTCCATGCGCAATTGCCTTTCGCAAGCGATGGAGGCAATGTAGCAGACGCCTATAATTTCCCTTTACCAGCCACCCGAACCCAGCGGTTCGCCCCTGACATGACCAAATTTGTCTTCGTCACCGGCGGTGTCGTGTCCTCCCTCGGAAAGGGAATCGCCTCAGCCTCCCTCGCAGCGATCCTGGAGTCGCGGGGCCTCAAAGTCACTCTGATCAAGCTCGATCCCTACCTCAACGTGGACCCGGGCACCATGTCGCCGTTCCAGCACGGCGAGGTCTTCGTCACCGACGACGGCGCGGAAACCGACCTCGACCTCGGCCACTACGAGCGCTTCGTCGACATGCGCATGCGGCGCAGCAACAATTTCACCACCGGCCAGATCTACAAGAGCGTGCTGGAAAAGGAGCGGCGCGGCCTGTACCTGGGCAAGACGGTGCAGGTGATCCCGCACGTGACCAACGAGATCCAGGAGTTCATCAAGCGCGGAGCGCGCTTCGGCGAGCCCGACGCGGTGGACGTGGCCATCGTCGAGATCGGCGGCACGGTCGGCGACATCGAGTCGCTGCCGTTCCTGGAAGCGGCGCGCCAGATGAGCCTGCAGCTGGGTCCGAACAACAGTGCCTTCGTGCACCTGACCTACGTGCCCTGGATCGCGGCGGCCGGGGAACTCA
>JBDHRZ010000467.1:0-2700 GCA_039807845.1 Rhodoferax sp. | reverse complement strand
CGAGCAGCAGGCGCGCGCGCGAGGCCGCGGCGGATCCATCCGCGGCGACGGCGCACAGCGCCGGCAGACCGAGCAGCGGCGCCAGCGCCAGGACGGCCGCCGCGGCGGCGTCGCGCGGATCGAAGGCACCGAGCGCAAAACCGAGGCCGAGAATCAAGGCCGTGACGCCGCAGGCCAGCACGGCGAGCGCAGGCGCGGGCGGTGCGGTTCGCGCCGGTGGCGGCGCCACGGCACCGCCGGCGGAAAGGAAGGCGTGGGCCTTGTAAAGCGAGTGAGCGAGCAGGTGCAGCAACGCCAGCGGGTAGGCGCCGAGGCCGATCTCCAGCAGCATGAAACCCATCTGCGCACAGGTGGACCAGGCCAGCATCACCTTCACGCTGATGCGCGTGAGCATGACCAGGCCGGCAAGGAGGGCGGTGACGCCGCCGCAGCACACCAGCACGCCGCGGGCCGTGGCGCTGGTTTCCAGCAGCGGGGCGAGGCGCAGCAGGACGAAGCCGCCGATGTTGACGATGCCGGCGTGCAGCAGGGCCGACACCGGCGTGGGCGCCTCCATGACCTGCAGCAGCCAGCCGTGGAAGGGCAATTGGGCGCTCTTGAGCACGACGCCGGCGACCAGCAGCAGGGCGGCTGCCTGCAGCCGGGGATCGTCCGGCACGGCACGCGCAGCCGCGGCGATGCGTTCCATGTGCAGATCGCCGACGGCCTGCACCAGCAGCAGCACGGCGAAGCCGATGACGACGTCGGCGATCCGGCCGAGCAGGAACTTCTTGCGCGCAGCGAGGGTTGCGCCCGGACGTTCGGCGAAATGCCGCAGCAGCGGATGCAGGGTGAGACTGGCGCCGACCCAGGCAAGGTAGAGCCACAGCAGATGCCGCGTTCCCACCAGCACCACGACCGCCAGCAGGGTCAGACTCAGCCAGGCGAGGTAGCGTCCCTGGCGCGGCGAGCCATCGAGGTAGCGCCGCGAGTAGCGCACCACGACGGCACCCAGCAGCGTGACCAGGGCCAGCATCAGCAGGCCCAGCCGATCGACGGCCGCCGCCGCGCCGACCGTTGCGGCAAGGCGGACAAGCGCCCCGATCGCAGCGGCCGAGAGTGCTCCTTCGGCCAGCGCCCAGCCGAGGCGCTGCTGTCGGTGCGCGCCCAGGCCCAGCGCTGCGGCGATGCCGAGCGCCGCGACCAGGACGAGTTCGGGCCAGGCGACCGGGACGGGCAGGGCGGCAAGGAAGCTCACGAAGGGCATGCGGACATCCCGATGGCGGAGGGCGGCGCATTGTGGGTCGTGCCGGCTGTTCCGTAAAATTCAAATAATCGGTACATTCGTTCTGTTTTTTGGAACAGAGACGCATGGCCCAGCTCAACTTCCACCACCTCAACTACTTCCGCGCGGTGGCCCGCGCCGGCAGCCTGACCGGCGCCGCGCGGCAGCTGCATATTTCGCAATCGGCGCTGTCGACGCAGATCCGCCAGTTGGAGGACCGCCTCGGCCAGGCGCTGTTCGAGCGGCGCGGGCGCAGCTTGGCGCTGACCGAGGCGGGGCGCATCGCCCTGGACTACGCCGAATCGATCCATGCCAGCGCCAGCGAACTCCTTGCCGTGCTGCGCGACGGGGGTGGCCCGGCACGCAAGCTGCTGCGCATCGGCGCCGTCGCCACGCTGAGCCGCAATTTCCAGGAAAGTTTCGTCGAGCCCCTGCTCGGCCGCGACGACGTGACCCTGGTGCTGCACTCCGGCAGCCTGGGTGAATTGCTCACGCGGCTGTCAGCCCATCAGCTCGACCTGGTGCTGTCCAACCGTCGCGTCGATGCCGATGCCGAGCACCCCTGGCGCTGCCGGCGCATCGCCCGCCAGGCCGTCAGCCTGGTGGGGCAGCCGCGCCGGCGCGGCAAGGCGTTCCAGTTCCCGCAGGATCTGCACGGGCTGCCGCTGCTGCTGCCAGGCCCCGACAGCGATCTGCGCGCCGCCTTCGACCTGCTGTGCGAGCAGCACGGCGTGCGCGTGCGCGTGCTGGCGGAGGTGGACGACATGGCCCTGCTGCGCGTCCTGGCCCGGGCGGCGAGCGCTCCGGCCGTTGTGCCGCGCGTGGTGGTCCGCGACGAACTGCGCAGCGGAGCGCTGCAGGAGTACTGCGTGCTGCCGAACCTGCATGAGGACTTCTTCGCCATCGCGGTGCGGCGCCAGTACCAGCATCCGCTCATCCGCGGCCTGCTCGCGCGCAGCGAATCCGAGGTGCTGGCGATCTAGCGGCCGGGCGACGGCGCCAGGCCGCGCCTGCTGCACGTTCAGGCAGTGAACTGCAGTCTTGCCAGTTCGGCGTACAGGCCACCCTGCCGCAGCAGTTCGGCGTGTGTGCCCTGGTCGACGATGCGGCCGCCGTCGAGCACGACGATGCGGTCGGCGCTCAGCACCGTGGCCAGGCGATGGGCGATGACCAGGGTCGTGCGCTCGCGCATCAGCCGCTCCAGCGCCTGCTGGATCGCCGCCTCGCTCTGGGCATCCAGGTTGCTCGTGGCCTCATCCAGCAACAGGATGGGCGCTGCCTTGAGCACCGCGCGGGCAATGGCAATGCGCTGCTGCTGGCCGCCGGAGAGGCGCATGCCGCGTTCGCCGAGGTAGGTGTCGTAGCCTTGCGCCTGCGCGGCGATGAAGTCGTCCGCTTCCGCGGCCCGTGCGGCGGCCGCCACCTCCTCGGCGCTG
>JBDHRZ010000466.1:0-2702 GCA_039807845.1 Rhodoferax sp. | reverse complement strand
TCCTGTTCCCGCTGATGAAGTTCATGTACGAGTACTGCACCACCTTCTTCGACACCCG
Organism: Rhodoferax sp.; assembly: GCA_039807845.1. Taxonomy (GTDB): domain Bacteria; phylum Pseudomonadota; class Gammaproteobacteria; order Burkholderiales; family Burkholderiaceae_C; genus CAISIP01. The sequence continues at coordinate 2,644 of JBDHRZ010000466.1, read as the reverse complement.
GCACCTGGTGATCGCGGTGCACCCGACACGCATCGAGATGTACGAGTCGCTGCTGTTCTTCAAGCGGCTGGCCGAGAACAAGGTGGACAAGTACGACTTCGCCAACGGCGCGCCGGCGGTGGGCGCATCGCTGGACCTGCGCAGCGCTCCGCGCAAGTACAAGGAGACCTACGACAGCAAGCCGCGGCGCAAGAACCTGTACGACTACTTCGTGCGCACCCGGCTGCCCAACATCCAGTTGCCGCAGCGGCGCTACCACACCACCAACGACCCGGTGATGACGACCGACCTGCTGGACTACTTCTTCAACCAGCGCACCCAGGTGTTCCAGAACCTGACGAACCGCGAGAAGATGCTGCTGCACGCCATCTACGACCTGCCCGAGCACCGCAAGGTCCTGCCCGAGATCACCGACCCGCCCAGGAGCGGCCAGCACCTGCGCCAGCACCAGCGCCATTCCCTCAAGTGCCCGGGCAACTTCCTGCTGCAGGTGGACGGCAAACCGCTGCTGACCAGCCTGAACGTGGTCGAGCTGTCCGTGTTCGGCTTCCTGGCGCATGTCGACAAGGAGTTGCCGATCCGCGTCTGGGGTGATGCCACGGTGCAGCTGGGCAACGACGAACAGTCGACGGTACGCGCCATGGCGGTGCGGGGCAAGGCATCGGGCGGCAAGATCTTCTATGGCTTCACGCTGGCCGAGCCCGACCTGGCCTGGCGCAAGTTCGTCGGAGCCCTGACATCGGGCGTCACCCACGAAGACCTGAGCCACGCCACGCGCTTCATGCAGCATTGATCTGCAAACCGGAGTCGGCCGCTTGCACGCGTGTCGCGGGCCGGGCAGATACGGGTGTGGCAGCGTCGATGCCATTGCCCTGCGCGGTGAACAGCGCCATGCGCCGCGCGGGTGCGTTGGCAGGCCTGCGCTTACCGACGCTGTGCGGCCTCGATCAGCGCCGCGACGTGGCGCGACGGAATGGCATAGCTGATGCCGGAGGGTTGGGACAGGGCCGATTCGCGCGCCCCCTTGAGCAGCACCATGTTCACCACGCCCAGTACCTCGCCGCTGTCCGGGTCGAACAACGGCCCGCCGCTGTTGCCGGGATAGGCCGTGCCGTCGAGCTGGAAGATGTCGAACGCGCCGGCCCGCACGCTCTGGATCGCGGCCGCGCTGAGCACCCGGGCGGTGGGCACGGGCAGCACCGCCGGGGCGATGGAGGAGATCGTGGCACGGTGCGTGACGGGTGAGAACCCCAGCGCGCCTCCGATCGGAAAACCGGTGAACGCCACCGCCTGGCCTTCGCGCACGGCCTGCGAATCGCCGATGCGCAGGGCCGGTGCCGCTGCCCCTTCGAAGCGCAGCAACACGAGATCGTGTGCCCGGTCCTCCTGCAGCACGGTCGCCTGGCGCATCGACAGCGTGCCGTCCGGCCTGCGTACCTGCACCATCAGCGACAGGCCGGCCACGTTCTCGGTGGCTTCCGGCAGCACGTGCACATTCGTGATCGCCAGGTTGCCGTCGGCCACCACGAAGCCGGTGCCGCGCATGCGAAAACGCGGGCTGTCGGTGGGACGGAACGTGCCCACCACCAGGATCGAAGGCTTGATGCGCGCGACCGTGTCGGGCAGATCGGCCCACGCGCTGCGCAGCGCTGCGCCGGGCAGCAAGAGAGCCGCGCGCAGCAGGCTGCGCCGCCGCAGGCCGGGGCCGTCAAGGCACGTCATCGGGGCCAGGAATCCCTCTCAAGAAAACGTTTCGTAACTCGTTGACTTCTTTGGGTGCGCCTGGCGCCGCGAGCGGGGCCTGGGATGCTCAAAGCGACTTGATCAGCGCGCTAACTTCGGCCTGCCCGCGGAACTTGTCGCCCAGCTTGGCCAGTTCGTCGAGCTCCTTGCGCGCCAGGTCCTTCTTGCCGCCCTTGATGTGGATCTTGGCGAGGTTGAGGCGGTAGATCGGGTTCTCCGGCTGCAGCGCGAGCGCCTTGTTCTGCCACTCCAACGCCTTGGCGTAGTCGTTCTGGTCCGACAGCAGCATCGCCAGCGTGTCCATGTAGGCGGGCTGCGTGGGCACCAGGGCCACCGCCTTCTCGGCCAGCGGCACCGCCCCGTCCTTCTTGAGCTGGCCCGTCACCCAGGCCAGGTTGTTGTAGGCGATGGCGTTGTTGGGCTCGAGCGCGATGATGCCGCGATAGAGCTTCTCCGCGCGCGGCAGGTCCTTGGTCGCCAGCGCGATGCCTGCCATGTACAGCGAGAACACCGTGTCCTTGGGGTGATCCCTCGTCCAGTCGGCGGCGAATTTCTCGGCCTCGGGCCCCTTGCCGGCAGCATTGAGCGACGAATGCAGCTTGGAAGCCAGTTCCGGGAATGTGCCGTGCTTGAGGCCGTTGCGATACGCCTCGGCGGCGGCATCCCATTTCTTTTGCACCACCGCGATGTCGCCTTCGAACTGGTAGCCGATCGCGAGCTCGGGCTTCTGCTTCTGGATCGTGCGCGCGATGTTGGTGGCATCGGTGTAGTTCTTCGCGTCGAGCGCGAGCAGGATCAGGCCTCGCTGCGCATCGAGCTGGTCGGGCTTGACCTCGAGCGCCTTGCGCAGGTTCTGCGCCGCCGCGCTCTTGTCCTTGGCGGCCATGTTCGCTTCCGCCAT
>JBDHRZ010000465.1:0-2710 GCA_039807845.1 Rhodoferax sp. | reverse complement strand
GGACTGCACGCCGCAGCAGGCGCCGCCGATGAAGGCTCCGCCGCCCCGCCGCAGGCGGCCGTGTCGGGCCAGGTCAAGAAACAGTTCGGACGGAGCATTCTTCATCTAAATTAACGGTATTGAGACCTGACCCCCACCCCTGACCCCCTCACCGGGGGGGGCAAAAGGCAAGACCTGACCCCATAGTCACGAGGCTGCCTTCCCCGCACGGGATAGTTGGGGTCTGTGTAGCCGGGCGTGGACGGGTGGCCGGCTGGGACCAGCCGATTCACCAGTTCTTCCGCCTCCGCGCTGAAGACGGGGGCCTCAAGCGCGGCAAGGTAGTCCTCCCACTGGGCCATGGTCCGGGGGCCGCAGATTGCCGATGTGACGGCGGCACTGTTGAGCACCCACTGCAACGCCAGGTGCGAGGTCTTGATGCCCCGGGCCTCGGCGAAGCGGCGGATTTCCTGCGCCAACGCAATCGACTCGGAGCGCAGTTCGGTCTGCAGCATGCGCCTGTCCTTGCGGGCGGCGCGGCTGCCCTCGGGCAGCGCATCGAGGTTTTCGTACTTGCCGGTGAGGATGCCGCGCGCCAGCGGGCTGTAGGGCACGACTCCGATACCGTAGTGCTGACACGCGGGGAACAGTTCGCCCTCAGCCATCCGATTCATCGCGTTGTACACGGGCTGGCAGGCGACCGGCCGGTCGATGCCCGCCTCGTCACACAGTCGAACCATCTCCGCCAGGCGCCAGGCGCTGAAGTTGGAGACACCGATGTAGCGGATGCGCCCCTGTGCAAGAAGCTCCGCCAGCGCGTGCACCGTTTCCTCCAGCGCGGTGTGGGGGTCATCGCGGTGCAGGTAGTAGATGTCGATGTAGTCGGTATCCAGCCGGCGCAGGCTGTCGCTGGCCGCACGCATCAGGTTCTTGCGGGAAAGATCCGGTCCGGCGGGCAGCATCGGATCAGCCAGGAAACCCACCTTGGTGGCAACGACCCAGCGGTCGCGCTCGGCGTGGATGGCGTTGCCGACGATCTGCTCGGACCTGCCGTCCGCGTAGACGTCGGCCGTATCGATGAAATTGAGCCCCGCGTCACGCGCGCTCGCGATCACGCTCCGGCTGGTCGCCTCGTCCGTCTGGTTGCCGAACATCATGGCGCCCAGGCACAACTGGGACACCCGCAGGCCGGAACGGCCGAGGTTGCGGTATTCGATCTTGCTCACGTCACGCTCCCTTGAATTGGACGTCGGTCATGGACTCGAACTGTCTCCAAGTTGCTGGGGCCAGGTGCTTTACGCGGGGCCGCGCCCACAATGAATCGATGCAGGCGGAATTCACCCGGCACGCGCGAGCGCGCATGAAGGAGCGCGCAATCAGCGAAGATGAGGTGCGACATACCTTGGCGCATCCGTTGAGAGCGCTGCAAAATGAAGGTGGGCGTCTTGAATCACCGGGGGGTAGTCCGATCGCAATGGCAAGCGCATGCTGCTGCGTGTCATCTGCGAACACGATATCGTATTCACCGTAGTAACCGTCATGGTAACCAGCAGGATGGAGAAATACGGAGTTTCGCCATGAAGATTGAATACGATCCGAAGGCCGATGCAATGTACATCCGCTTCATTGCTGGCACAGTGGTCGAGAGCGATGAGGTACGCCCTGGCGTCGTGCTCGACTTCGACGTGCAAGGCCGGGTGCTTGGCATCGAAATGCTGGACGTGAGCAAGCGCACGGACAATCCGCGCGAACTGGCGATGGAGTTGATCGAGTAGGCGTGCCGTCCTGCTGCGATATCTCGCTCACCCAGACGGCCCGGCCTCTTGCGCCGTGTGGGTTGAGGTCCTGCCTGTTGCGTCGCCGAACTGTTGGAAGCCATAAGCAGGATCCGACCCACAGAAGCATCACGCTGCTGCCTTCTCGCCTCCCGCCTGGACTTCGAAGCGCAGCAGCAACTGCCCCGGCGCGACCTGCTGACCCACTTCGACGAGCACTTGTGCCACGGTGACCTCGCCGCGCGGCGCCAGGCTGTGTTCGAGCTTCATGGATTCGATCACCACCGCGGCCTGGCCGGTGGCGAGGCGCTCGCCGGGCTGCACGGCCAGGCGCACCACCTTGCCGTTGAAGGGCGCCTTGAGTTCGGTCTCTGCCTGGCCACGCCCGCCGGCACTGGCGGCCTCCAGCGACAGGTCGTCGAACCACCAGTCGACGGCGCCGGCCTGGGCGTGCCAGCGTGGCGCCGTGTTGCCGGCAGCGGGCTCGACCGCTACCGCGCGCAGGCGGGTGCCCACGGCATCCGCGTGGCTGTTGGCGCTGCTGTCAGCGCTGCTGTCGGCGTGGCCGTCGGCGTGACTGTTTGCGCTGTTGTCGGCGTAGCAGTCAGCGCTGCCGTCGGCCAGCGGCGCGATGTGCAGCGTGTGCGCCGCCTCGCGCAGGATCTCGATTCCGCCTGCGCGCGCGCGCACCAGCGGCGTGGTTACCCGCTCGCGGTGCGCCAGCCGCAGCGGTGCGGCCAGTGCGGGCGGCAGGTCACCCGGGCCGGTGGCGTGCAGCGCGGCGGCGGCCCACAGGCCGTGCGCGGTCTCCTCCTCGCGCAGCAGACGCTCGCGCTGTGCCGCGCCGTGCTGCTCCAGGAACGAGATCAGCGCGTCACCGCCACGGAAGCGCTCGTCGTCCAGGCAGGCCATGAGCAGGCGGCGGTTAGTCGGCAGGCCCAGCACCTGCGTGCTGC
>JBDHRZ010000464.1:0-2710 GCA_039807845.1 Rhodoferax sp. | reverse complement strand
CTGTTGCTGGTGGCGGGCGAGGCATCGAGCCACTGCGTGGCTGCCTCGGGCCAGGACATGCTGGCGCAGTGGGACGGCGCGCGGCTGCGCAATATGGTGCTGCTGACCGACTGCATGAGTCCGGTGCCCGGGTTCGCGGCGGCGGCAGACGCGTTCGTGCAGCAGGCGCGCGCCGCGGGCGTGCGCGCTGAAACGGCGGCAAGCGTGCTGCGGCGTTGCGCCACCGGGGCAGCATGAGGCCGGCGTCTGCGCGCTCGAGCCTCGGCGCCGCTGCCGCGACGCACGCGGTGCATGGCTGGGGCGGCGCGCTGCAGCGCTGGCTGCTCGGCTGGTGGGTGGTGCTGCAGTTCGTCGCCCAGATGCTGGTGTTGGCCCTGTCGCCGTCGAGTTACCACGCGCGGCAGCGGCCGGCCGTCTACCGGCAGCTGCATGCGGCCAGTGCGCCGCTGCTGGCCGGCTTTACCGCCTTGTCGGCGCTGCTGAGCCTGGTGATCATCCGCATCGTGATCGCCACCGCGTTTTCCTATGGCCTGTCGCAGTACGCGCTCGACGTACTCGTGCGCACGCTGGTGATCGAACTGCTGCCCCTGTTCGTGACGCTGTATGTGGCGTTGCGCTTTTCCATGCCTGCGGGTGCGGCGGTGGCCGACATGCGCCAGCGCGGTGTGCTGCATGCGCAGTGGCGCGGTGGCGGCGATCCGGGGCGCGACGTGCTGCTGCCGCGCGTGCTCGGCGCGGTGTTCGCCGTGCTGCTGCTGGCGTCCTGGAGCGCGGTGCTGGCGCTGCTGATGACCTACGTGTCGCTCTACGGGTTCACGCTCTGGGGCCTCGCGGCCTATGCGCGCGGCGTCGGGCACGTGTTCGCGCCGGCCGCGACGCTGATCCTGTGCATGAAGACCTTCTTCTTCAGCGTGGTGGTGGCCACGCTGCCGCTGGCGCCCAACCCGCGCCATGCCGGTGTGCCGCTGCGCAGCCGCGACGAGATCGGCCAGCTCGCGCGCGTGTTCGCCTTGATCCTGCTGATCGAGGTCCTGTCGCTGGTGGGGAACTACGCGTGACACCCGACCCGGCTGCGTCTGCAACGGCCGAGCCCGCACCAGCTGCGCCCACCGCCGTGGAGCCTGCCCCCGCAACTTTGTCGTCTTGGGGCGGCGATGCACCGGCGCCGGTGCGCCATCTCGAGCGCAAGGCGCGGCTGCTGCTGCTGGCGATGCTGCTGCTGGTGGCCGGGCTCGTGCTCTATCTGATGCAGGCGCGCGGCGCGTTCGAGCGCACCCAGCAACTGGTGTTGATCGCCGACGACTCGGAGGGCATCGTGGTCGGCATGAACATGACGTTCTCGGGTTTTCCGATCGGGCGCGTGGCGCGCATCGAACTCTCGGCCGAGGGGAATGCGCGCATCATCGTCGACGTGCCGGTGAAGGACGCGCACTGGTTGCGCACCTCGAGCGTGTTCACGGTCGAGAGCGGTCTGGTCGGCGGTCCGCGCATTCGCGCCTTCAGCGGCGTGCTGAGCGACCCGCCGCTGCCCGACGGTGCCGAGCGCAAGGTGCTGCGCGGCGACGCGCAGGCCGAGTTGCCGCGCATGCTCGCCAGCGTGCGTGAACTGGTCGACAACCTCGGCATGCTCACGAGCCAGGGGGCACCGCTCAACGCCAGCCTGCGCAGCCTGCAGACCGCGGCCGAGCGGCTCAACGGGCCGGGCGGTGCGATCGGCGTGCTGCTCGGCAACGAAGCCGACACGCGGCGCGTGATGCAGGCGATCGAACGTACCAATGCCTTGCTGGCGCGCCTGGACGGGCTGGCGCAGCGCGCCGACGGCATCGTGCAGCGCACCGACGGTGTGATCGCGCGCACCGATGGCCTGATCGCGCACGCGGACCAGCAGGTGTTCGGCCAGGACGGGATCGCCGCGGAAACCCGTGCCACCGTGGTCCAGTTGAATGGGCTGCTGCTCGATGCGCGCAACAGCCTGAAGAAGGTCGACGCGGTGCTGCTCGAGGCGCAGGGCGTGGGCGCGAACGTGCGCGTCGCCACCACCGACCTGGCGCCGCTGCGGCTGGAGGTCGAGGCCAGCCTGCGCAAGGTCGAGCAACTCGTCAACGAGATCAACCGCAAGTGGCCGTTTGCGCGCGATACGCAGATCAAGCTGCCATGACCAACATGGTCACCTCATGAATTTCCTGGTGGCTTTCGGTGTGCGCGCAGCGGTGGTGCGCAAGGCGAAGGGCAGGGCCTCCTCGCTTGTCGGGCGTCGCGGCGCGAATTCGGTGCGCGGATCGGCCGTGCGCGAGACGCGCGACCGGTCCATGCGGACTCTGCGCAGCGGGCTCGTCACCCTGCTCGCGGTGTGGCTCGCCGCGTGTGCCAGCGGGCCGCCACCGGCGGACTGGCAACTGGACGCACGCGCCGCGCTGGAGCGGGCGCAGCAGGCCTATCTGTCTGGCGATGGCCGGATCGAGGAACTGGAGTTCGCGCGCGTGCGCAGCGAGATCGCGCGCACCGGCCGCGCCGACCTGCTGGCGCGCGCCGAACTGGCACGCTGCGCGACCCGCGTGGCGAGCCTGGTGTTCGAGCCGTGCGCCGGTTTCGATGCCTGGCAGGCCGAGGCGGCCGCGCCGGAGCGAGCCTATGCGCGCTATCTGCTCGGTCAGGCCGGGCCGCAGGATGCGGCCTTGCTGCCGCCGCAGCACCGGCCGCTGGTCGCGGC
>JBDHRZ010000463.1:0-2711 GCA_039807845.1 Rhodoferax sp. | reverse complement strand
CGCCACGGCGTCCCGTGCGGCCGACTCCACGCCCGGCGGAATCGGTGCCTTGGCCAGCGCGGTCGGCGGCGCGTCAGTGGTTGCCGCCAGCACGGTGGCGACCGGCGCCGCACTTGCCCGGGGCTGATCGGGTCCGGCAACGACCGACGGACTGGCGCCGGCTGCGCCCGGCTGGGCCGCGACCGCTTCACCGGAGGCCTGCGCCGGGTCGGGTGAGGAAACCATGTCGCGCCAGAACGGCAGCAGCGCCAGCACGATGGCCGCAGCCAGCAACAGGCCGGCGACGTAACGCACCCAGCGCGGCAAGCTGCGCCACCCGGTGTTGCGCAAGGTCATGCCGCGCGCCTCCAGCCGGATCGGCGTGTCCTGCGAGCCCACCTGCAGGCTGGCCATGCGCGGCTCGGGCAGGCGCGCCAGCACCTGCGCGACGTCGATCTTCAACGCCCGGCAGACGGCCGCCGCCAGCGCACGCGCGAACACCGCATCGGGCAACTGCCCCAGGTCGTCCGCCTCCAGTGCCTCGAGCTTCCTGACCGGGACCTTGAGCGAAACCGCCAGCGCACCGACATGCAGGCCGGCTGCCTCGCGCGCCTCGCGCAGCAGGGCCCCGGCGCTCTTGTCGGAACCTGTGGCTGGCGGCGCGGGTTCGGGCGGGCTTGCCGTCTGCTCACTCATCGAACGCACCCCGGTCGTACAGACCCGCCTCGCGCGACTGGCCGAAGCGCTTGCGCAGCGGGACCGCGAGCTGATCGACCGCATCCTGGTTGCCCAGCCGGCGCTCGATCCGGATGCCCAGCCACAGGGACTCGGCGTTGGCCCACTCGCCGTTGTTCAGGCGCCGGATGTAGAACTGCGCGCGCTGCAGGTCGTTGCGCTGGAACATCAGCAGCGCCAGGTTGTATTCGGTGATCGGGTTGCTGGCATCGAGCTGAAACGACTGCAGCAGGCTCTCCTGCGCCTGTGCCGGCTTGCCCGCACGCATCTGGCACAGGCCCTGGGTCATCAGGGTCTTGGCGCGTTCGCCGTAGGACGGATCTGCCAACGCCTGCGCGAAGAACTGCTCGGCCTCGGTCTGCCGGTCGGTCTGGCACATCAGCCAGCCCAGGTTGTGCAGCGTGTTCGCGTCGCCCGGCTTGAGCGCCAGCGCACGACGAAAGCTCGACTCGGCGAGCGGATAGTCTTTCAGCCGCAGATAGACCAGTCCGCGCAGGTTGTAGGCCTCACCATAGTTGGGATCGGCCGCCAGCGCGAGCTTGAGTTCGTCCAGCGCCACGGTGGTCTGGCCCTGCTCGAAGTACCCGACGGCGAGTTCCAGCCGAATGCGCGCGCGGGTGCGGTTCTCGGGCTCGTCCGAGGCAGTGACCAGGTCGCGCTGGGCCGCCTGGTCGCGCGCCGCGCCCGGCGCCGCGCACGACACCAACTGCAGCACGCATACCAGCAACAGGACCAGCGCCGCCATCCGGCGCAGGGCGCCGCTGGCACGTCCGTCATCGATTTGCATGCTTCAGCCCTCCTCGTCGTCATCCGCGGGCGTGCTCGCTGGCTGCAGCATGATCGTGCGCCGGCTGGCCATGCGGGCGGCAACCCCGGTGCGGTCGCGCACGTCACCGGCCAGTTGCCCGCAGGCTGCCGCGATGTCGTCGCCGCGCGTCTTGCGGATCGTGGTCACGATGCCGGCATCGGCCAGCACACGCGCAAACGCCTCGATGCGCGCGGCCGGCGACACCCGCAGGCCGGAGGCCGGGAACGGATTGAACGGTATCAGATTGAACTTGCACCAGCTGGCGCGCGGGCATGCGCCGCGCACCAGTTCCACCAGTTGTGCGGCCTGCTCGGGCGCGTCGTTCACCCCATCCATCATGCAGTATTCGAACGTGATGAAGTCGCGTGGGGCATGCGCCAGGTACGCGACGCAGGCCTGCAGCAATTCCTGCAGCGGATACTTGCGATTGAGCGGCACCAGTTGGTCGCGCAGCGCATCGGTGGGCGCATGCAGCGAGACCGCCAGCGCCACCGGGCAATCCTGCGCCAGGCGGCCGATCATCGGCACCACGCCCGAAGTCGACACCGTGACGCGGCGGCGCGACAGGCCATAGGCATGGTCATCGAGCATGGTGCGCAGCGCCGGCAACAGCGCCGCATAGTTCTGCAAGGGCTCACCCATGCCCATCATCACGACGTTGCTGATCACGCGCTCCTCGCGTCCCAGCAGGCGACGCAGGTGATGCTCGGCATACCAGAGCTGGGCGACGATTTCGCCGCTGCCCAGGTTGCGGCTGAAGCCCTGGTGTCCAGTCGAACAGAACCGGCAGCCGACCGCACAGCCGGCCTGCGACGACACACACAGGGTGCCGCGGTCGGCCTGCGGAATATAGACGGCCTCGACGGCATTGCCGCCACCGATGTCGAACAGCCACTTGATGGTTCCGTCGTCCGAGCGCTGCTCGCTCGCCACGCGCAGCCCCTGCACCTGCGCCACGGCGCGCAGCTTGTCGCGCAGCGGGCGCGCCAGATCGCTCATGGCGTCGAAGTCGGACGCCCCTTTCTGATGGATCCAGCGAAACAGTTGCGTCGCGCGAAAGCGCTTCTCGCCCAGGCGCTCGCAGAAAGCGGCCAAACCCTCGAGGTCGTAGTCGAGCAGATTGGCCAGCATGGAGAGGTCTAGCGGCTGTAGACGTTCATCGTCGGGAAGAAGAACGCCAGTTCGACGG
>JBDHRZ010000462.1:0-2719 GCA_039807845.1 Rhodoferax sp. | reverse complement strand
TGAAGCGCTGGAACGCCAGATCCGTCCGGCCACCGAAGAAACCCTGCACGGCGCCTGCGATCACGCCAAGCGCAACCCCGGTGACGGTGAGCGCCAGCGCGAAGAAGACGCTCACGCGAAAGCCGTAGATCAGTTGCGCCAGCAGGTCGCGTCCGCGGTCATCGGTGCCGAGCCAGTTCTCGCGCGACGGCGCCGATGGGTTGGGGTTGGCCGCGAAGTAGTTGATCGTCCGCGAACCGTAGTGATTGGGCGGAAAGATCGCCCAGTTCCCTTGCTGCGCCAGCCGGGCACGGATGAATGGATCGAGGTAGTCGGTCGCGGTGAGGAAGTCGCCGCCGAAGGTCGTCTCCGGATAGTCCTGCAGCAGCGGGTAATAGAAGCGGCCTTCGTACCGCACCAGCAGCGGACGGTCGTTGGAGATCACTTCCGCGAACAGGCTGAGCAGCGCCATGGCGCAAAACGCCACCAGACTCCAGTAGCCCAGCCGGTTGCGCCGAAACCGCGACCAGGCGCGGCGCGCCGGCGAGTTACTGGGGATCGGCTGGCCCATCAGTCGAACTTGACCCGTGGGTCGACCCAGACGTAGCACAGGTCCGAGATCAGTTTGGTCAGCAAGCCGATCAGCGTGAACAGGTACAGCGTGCCCAGCACCACCGGGTAGTCGCGCCGGATCACGCTCTCATAACTGAGCAGGCCCAAACCATCGAGCGAAAACAGCGTCTCGATCAGCAGCGCGCCGGTGAAGAACGCGCCGACGAACGCCGCCGGGAAGCCGGTGATGATCGGGATCAGGGCGTTGCGGAACACGTGCTTCCACAGCACCTGGCGTTCGCTCAAGCCCTTGGCGCGCGCCGTCACCACATACTGCTTGCGGATTTCCTCCAGGAAGGCGTTCTTCGTGAGCATCGCAGTGACGGCGAAACTGCCCAGCACCATCGCGGTCACCGGCATGGCGATGTGCCAGAGGTAGTCGACGATGCGCGCGCCCCAGGACAGTTCATCCCAGTTGCTCGAAGTCAGCCCGCGCAGCGGGAACCACTGGAGCTGCCCGCCGAATATCACCAGCAGGGCCACGCCGAGCACGAATCCGGGAATGGCGTAGCCCACCAGCACGATCAAGGTCGTGACGAAGTCGAAGCGCGAGCCTGCGCGCACCGCCTTGGCCACGCCCAGTGGCACGGCGATGCCGTAGCTGATGAAAAAGGTCCACAGCCCGAGCGTGATCGATACCGGAAGCTTTTCCACGATGAGTTGGCCCACGTCCTTGTTCTGGAAGAAGCTGCGCCCCAGGTCGAAGCGGGCGAACCGGCCGAGCATGTCGAAGAAGCGCTGGTGCGCCGGCTTGTCGAAGCCGTACAGCGCCTTGATCTGCTCGAGCCGCTGCTTGTCCACGCCCTGCGCCCCGCGGTATGCCAGGCCGCCGCCCTCGGCGCCGCCCGAGCCGGTCACGCCGGCCTTGGCCTCGGCGAGATACTGCTCGACCGGACCTCCGGGCACGAACTGGATCACCAGGAAGGTGATGGTCAGCACCCCGAGCAGGGTCGGGAGCATCAACAACAGGCGCTTGAGGATGTAGGCGAACATGGGTCAGGCACGGGCACGATGCATATCTTCGCAGGCATTCAGCGCTGCCGGGCCCACCAGGTGTCGATCGCCCAGGATTCGCCCTGCGCGTACGGCGGCATGACGGCCGGACGCTCCAGCCGCCAGGCGTTGTAGACGATACGGTGCGTCGGCGCAGTCCACTGCGGAATCATCAGATGCAGGTGGGCCACCACGCGCTCCAGCGCCCGGCAGGCGGGCAGCAACTGCGCCTTGCTGCGCGCGCTCGTCATGCGCTGCACCAGGGCGTCGATCGCCTTGCTCTTGACCCCGGAGAGGTTGCCCGAGTCCTCGATGTCGGCCGCCGCGCTGCCAAACAGATCAGCGTATTCCTGCCCGGGGTTGTAGGTACCGGCGTAGGCCAGCGAAGTGATGTCGAAGTCGAACTTCTGCAGCCGCTGCTGGTAGAGCGCAAAGTCCACCGACCGGAAACGCAGCGTGATGCCGATCTTCTCCAGGTTGCGCGCCCAGGGCGTGACGACGCGCGCGCCGACCTCGTTGCTGTCCAGGTACTCGACCACGAACGGCTCGCCGCGCGCGTTGCGCAACTGGCCATCACGCACCACCCAGCCGGCAGCAGCCAGCAACTCCCGTGCCTGGCGCAGGTTGGCGCGCAGCGAGGAGTCGCCATCGGTGCGCGGGGGCACCGTCATCGGGCCGAACACCGAGTCCGGCAGTTGCCCACGCCAGGGATCGAGCAAAGCCAGTTCTTCCGGTGCGGGCAAGCCCTTGGCGGCGCAGTCGGTGTTGCCGAACAGGCCATTCACGCGCTGGTAGGCTCCATAGAACAGCTGGCGGTTCATCCACTCGAAGTCGAACGCCAGGCCGAGCGCCTTGCGCACCCGCACGTCGCCCAGCAGTGGCCTGCGGGTATTGAGCACATAGCTCTGAAAGCCCGACGGCAGGCTGTGCCTGAACTCGACCTTGACCAGTTCACCGGTGTCGAACCGGCGCCCGTTCACGCGCCGGGCCCAGTCGCCCGCCGAGAAGAAACGCATCAGGTCGAATTCGCCGGCCTTCAGCGCCTCCAGGCGCGCCGTGTTGTCCTTGTAGATCTTGACCGTGATGCGCTCGAAATTCGCCGTGCCCCGGCGCACGTTCAGGTCACGTGCCCAAT
>JBDHRZ010000461.1:0-2720 GCA_039807845.1 Rhodoferax sp. | reverse complement strand
ATAGGTTTCGGGGTGCACGCCGGTCACATCCAGCGGGTTGTCGCCGCCGCGGATGCGCAGAAAGCCGGCGCTCTGCTCGAAGGTCTTGAGCCCCAGGCCGCTGACTTCCAGCAACTGCTGGCGGCTCCTGAAGGCCCCGTGCTGCTCGCGCCAGCGCACCACGGCGCGCGCCACCGCCGGGCTCAGGCCCGACACCCGCGCCAGCAGCGGCGCGCTGGCGGTGTTCAGGTCCACGCCGACGCCGTTGACGCAGTCTTCCACCACCGCGTCGAGCTGGCGCGCCAGCGCGCTCTGGTTGACGTCGTGCTGGTACTGGCCGACGCCGATCGCCTTGGGGTCGATCTTCACCAGCTCGGCCAGCGGGTCCTGCAGGCGACGCGCAATGCTGGCGGCGCCGCGCAGGCTCACGTCGACGTCCGGCAGCTCCTGGCTGGCGTATTCGCTGGCGCTGTAGACGGAGGCACCGGCTTCGCTGATAACTATCTTTTCGATAGCTGCTGGCGCTTGCCCAGCAAGCGCTGCAGCCTGTTTTTTCACCAGTTTGATGAGGTCGCCGGCGAGCCGGTCGGTTTCGCGGCTGGCGGTGCCGTTGCCGATCGCGATCAGCTGCACCCCGTGCCGCGCGACCAGGCCCGCCAGGGTGTGCAGGCTGCCGTCCCAGTCGCGCCGCGGCTCGTGCGGATAGACGGTGGCGGTTGCCAGCAGCTTGCCGGTGGCGTCGACCACCGCCACCTTGACGCCGGTGCGGATGCCCGGGTCCAGCCCCATCACGACCTTGTGGCCGGCCGGCGCGGCCAGCAACAGGTCGCGCAGGTTGTCGCCGAACACCTTGATCGCCACCTGCTCCGCGTCTTCGCGCAGGCGGGCCAGCAGCTCGCGTTCGGTGGACAGTTGCAGCTTGACGCGCCAGGTCCAGACCACGCACCGACGCAGCAGGTCGTCGGCGGCGCGGCCCTGGTGCGACCAGCCCAGATGCAGGGCGATCCGCCCTTCGGCCAGCCCGATCGATGCTACGGTTTTGGTAGCTGCTGGCGCAGGCTCCGCGTCGGGAATCACCAGTTTCACATCCAGTATTTCGAGCTGGCGGCCGCGAAACACCGCCAGCGCCCGGTGACTGGGCACGCGGGCGATCGGCTCGTCGTAATCGAAGTAGTCGCGAAACTTGGCCACCTCGGCATCGGCCTCGTTCCTGCCGGCGGCCAGCTTGCTCTGCAGCAGGCCGTCGGCCCACAGCCATTCGCGCAGCGACTGCACCAGGGCGGCGTCTTCGGCCCAGCGCTCGCTCAGGATGTCGCGCACGCCGTCCAGCACCGCCTGCACGGTGCCGAAGTCCTCTCCGCCCTCGCCTTTTTCCGCCCGGGTGAAGCCCTGCGCCTCACGGGCGGGGTCCAGCGTCGGGTCGCCCCACAGGCGGTCGGCCAGCGGTTCGAGGCCGAATTCGCGCGCGATCTGGCCCTTGGTGCGGCGCTTGGGTTTGTAGGGCAGGTACAGGTCTTCCAGCTCCTGCTTGGTCGGCGCGGCTTCCAGGGCGGCGCGCAATTGCGCTGTCAGCTTGCCCTGCTCTTCGATGCTTCGCAGGATGGCGGCGCGCCGTTCGTGCAGCTCGCGCAGATAGGCCAGGCGCGCCTCCAGCTCGCGCATCTGCACGTCGTCCAGGCCGCCCGTGGCTTCCTTGCGGTAGCGGGCGATGAAGGGCACCGTGGCGCCGCCATCGAGCAGCGTGATGGCGGCCTCGACCTGGGCCTGGCGGACTTTCAGCTCTGCGGCGATCTGTGACGTGATGGTGTGCATGCCAGCCTCGCGCCCCTGCCCCGCGCACGGGGTGGGTGGCGCCAAAAAAAGCTGGCGAGTTTGCCACAGGCATCGGCGCCTGCGACGGCGCAGGACCCAGGGAATGTGAAGACCTGCCGACGACCCGAACGGGGCGCCCCGGCGCAGCACCCCATGGCCTGCGGACAGGTTCTCAGAGTGCGGCGATTGCGGTCACTACCGGACGGGTGGGTTGAGGCGATGAATGCCGGTATGCGGGATCCGTTCACACGACATCAGACCGTCTCCGGGAACGTCAGTGACTCCATGGGCACCTGCAGGGTTACCCGCGTGCCTTCGCCCGCAACGCTCTCGATGTCGAGGCGGCCACGCAGGTGCTGCGCACGCCGCCGCATGCCAGGCAATCCCTTGCCGCCTGGACGACCGGGCAGCTGGCTACCAGATATGCGGGCGTCGGCGCCGGCAGAGCCGTCAGACGGCCGACCGAACCCCCGACCGTTGTCGACGATCTCCAGCCACAACGCGTCCCGTGTCTTCATGTGACACATGCGCACCGTCACTTCGGTGGCGCATGCATGATGCACCGCGTTCGCCACACTTTCCTGCGCAATGCGCAACACTTCACGCGCCGGTGCGCCTCGCACCTGCTCGAGTCGGTTCTCGTCGGTCACATGCCAGACCATATCGATGCCGGCGGCGTCCAGCAGAGGACTCATGCGATAGCGCAGGCACGCCATCAAACTGACAAGCGACGCATCCTCATCCACCCCGTCGACCAGCAGCTTGAGGTCGATCAAGGCCTCCTGCAAAGCGGCGGCGGTTGCGCGCCCCTGCGGTGAGCCGTGATCCAGCGCCGAAATGATGGTGGTCAGCTGCGAGCCCACGCCGTCGTGCAGCTCCTGCGCCAGCTGCTGGCGCTCCTGCGGTGCCATGCCGCTGCTGTGTCGAGG
>JBDHRZ010000460.1:0-2724 GCA_039807845.1 Rhodoferax sp. | reverse complement strand
CAGCACATGCAGATAGCCGACTTGCGGATCGAGGCCCGCGGCCTCACACGCGCTGCGGCAATCGTTCATCCACATCGAGTACAAGAACGACAGAAGCGCGTTCATGCGGTCGCGCGGCGGACGGCGGCTGCGGCCGTCCATGCTGAACTGCCGGCGAAGATCGGGTCGTACGAGGTGGTTCAGCGCCGCGAAGTACCCGCGCGCCGCCTCGCCCTCCAGCCCGCGCACGGCACCCAGCGTGGCGGCGGCAGGAAGCGCGCGCTGGCTGGCGGCGAGGTCTTGCGCCGCGCGGGCCAGGATGCGCCGGTCGGCGTCGTCCTTGGCATCGCGCGCGCCGCGCAAGAGCACTTGGCGCTGGTTGCGCAGCTTGCCGGCGACGATGCGCCGGCCCAACCTCAGGGCGAAGCCTTCGTCCTGACTGGTGGCATGGTGCGCGCGCCGCAGCAGCACATTGCCTGAGGTGGCACCTTCCAGCCGGGCCTTGAAGCGGCCGTTCGTGTCCAGCAGCACGAGCGCGATGCCTTCGTCGGCCAGCCGGTGCATCAACGGCACGCTCACGCTCACCGGACCGAAACACACCACCGCACCCAGGTGATGCAGCGGCACGCGCAGCCGCGCCTCGTCGCCCACGAGCAGCCGCAGCGTGTCGTTGTCCAGCCGCAGGTGGCTATCGGACAGGGTTACGTAGAGGGTGTTGAGCAGCTGCACGCTCAGGGCTCGCCGATGGGGTCGAACAGGTCGTCAGGGCCCGCCGCGCCATCCCCGACGCGCGCCAGCGCCTCGGGCTGGCAGCGTTCACGAAGCGAGCAGCCGCGGCAGCGCCGGCAGTCCGTGGTGGGGGGCGGCAGCCGGGCCGTAGCCAGCATCGCACGCACCTCTGCAGTGGCGTCAGCCACACGTTGCAGCAGCGCGGCGTCTATGGCCACCACGCGCCTGCGCTTGCTGCTGGCGTAGAACAGTGCCCCTTCGGGGACGGCGCGGCCGGTCATCTCCTGCAGGCACAGCGCCTGCGCGGCGAGTTGCAGGTCGTCGCAGGCGGCGATGTCGGCGGCCTTGTGGCGGCTGCCGTGCTTGTATTCCACCGGATAGGGCGTGCCGTCGGGCTCGAACTCCACCGTATCGGCCTTGCCCACCAGCGCGAGCCGGTCGCTGAACAGGGGGAGCGCGCGCTCCACCCGCAGGCCGCGGCGCACTTCGAAGCCGGACCGGTCCACCTGCGCATGCAAGGCGTTGCCGCGCAATGTGTGCTCGTTGTCGTCGAAGGCCTGCTCCAGGTGGATCAGGCCGCATTGACGCGGGCAGTAGGCCCAGTGCTGCAGGGCCGAAATGGGCAGAAGCTCGTCGTCGTTCACGCCGCAGGCAGCGGCCGGCGGCGTAGCGCCCGACCCGAGACGGCGACCAGATAGCCCGCCACCCAGTCTGCGCGCGGCGACAGATCCAACACGACGCGCGCTGGCCAGTCCGGCCCGGACGCCCCTTGACGCAGGTAGACGATGGCTGGCGGTGGCGGCGCAGTGCGCGTGAAGACGCGTTCGCCGTAGTCGCGGTCGAAGGTCAGCGCCCGGCGGTCCTCGGCGGCATCGTGGCACAGCACTTCTGCATCGACGGCGCGTGGCATCCGTTCGGCCATCGAGTGGACGTCCATGCCTGCGGCGCACTGGGCCAGCAGGGCCGGGCGTGGCCAGGTCTCCTTGGCGAGCAGTGGCGTGCTCATCGGACAACACTCCGCGCTGCGTGCTGCGGGGTTAGTGCTGGGGAGCGGCCCTGCGGGCTCACGCGCTGGGACAGTCCAGTCTTGGGCCAGCCAGCTGAGGGCCAACTCCACCGACGACCGCGTGCCCCTGACCGTGGGCTTGCCGACGAGGATGTCGGGGTCGCACGTGATGCGCTCGCGCCAACTGATGTTCAGCACCTCCGCGTGAGCGTGACGCCCGGCGTCGCCGCGAGGCTCTCGCCGATCGCGAGCGGGCGGCCATCGAACGCGACCGAGTACGCGCCGAAATCGCGCGCCGGCGCCGTGGCGGCGCCGGCGCGGACGACTGCGAGACGGTCGAAGAGAGCATGGGCGTGTTCGTTGCCCAATTCACTTTCATGCTCGAACACGTACAGGCCGCGCGTGCTCATATGGCCTCGTGCGGCGCTGTGGTCGTGCTCGAACATCTCCTCCAGTGCTTGCCAAAGCAGCGCGAGATCCGCGTCGTCGAACCCGGTCTGCTTGGCGAGGAAGGCGGAGACGAAGCCGTGCGCGCGGTACAGACCGTAGGGGACGGTGTGCTTGCGGCCCATGGTGCGGTTGTCACCTTGCTGCTTCTCGGCCTCGGCCTCGGTGGCCACGGCCACGCGGGTGATCGAGTGCTCCAGCGCCACGACCGGTTCAACGGAGCGCGCGAACGTCAGCTGCACCGGGCCGCGCACCTGGCCAGCGTTGGTGCCGGTGGACATCACCGCCCCGAACGTGCGCACATCGAAGAAGTTCTGGCACATCCAGGCACGGGCGTTCTCGACCTCGTCGCCACTGCCCTTGCGCTTGTCCTTGGCGCCCTTCTTCTTCGGCGCCTCGACGGCTTCGCTCTCGGCGGGATCGGCTGCGACCGGATCGAGCTTCAGCGCCGAGTAGGCGCGCTGGTGCTGCAGGTTCAGGATCGCCTTCTCGCGCACATAGATTTCGAAGCGCTTCTCGCCTTCGACAGGGTCGCGTTGCACCTGCTCGCGCGTGATGGCGAC
>JBDHRZ010000459.1:0-2726 GCA_039807845.1 Rhodoferax sp. | reverse complement strand
GTGCCAGTGCCAGTGCCAGTGCCAGTGCCAGTGCCAGTGCCAGTGCCAGTGCCAGTGCCAGTGCCAGTGCCAGTGCCAGTGCCAGTGCCGCGGGCGCCGGGCAGGCTCAGGCTCAGGAACAACTGCTGGGCCATCACGTTGTTGCTGTACTTGTTGATGTCGCGCAGCACCTCGGCCAGCGGCGGCGATTCGGCTTCGAACGCCGGCGCTCCGAGGCCCGCTGGCAGTGCCGCGTCGCGCACCGTGCCGTCGAGTCGGCCGCCGACCTCGCGCCACATGCCGGCGATGGCGCGTGCGGCGAACCCGGCCGGGTCTGCGTAGGCGAGCGGCCACACGCGCTCGCGGCAAGCGGCCGGGTAACTGCCTCCGAAGCGGACCCGGGTCGGGTCGGAGAAGTCGGCCCGCAGGCTGCTCCGGTAGTCCGCGCAGTCGCCCTCGATGAGCGGCACCGAGGACTGGACCGTCACACCGGCGAGAGGCGGATCGGCCTGGATCCGGGCCAGCTTGTTCGCGCGGTCGACGCTGAAGGTGAGCACGATCGACTTGTAGTTGAGCAGCAAGGCGTCGGGCGACGCGTTGTAAGGTCGCAGCGGCTCGCCATCGAAGCTCGCGGGATCGCTCGGCGCCAGCGCAAAGGCACTGCGGTCGAGCACGATGTCGCCCTTGATGCGCTCGATGCCCAGACCGCGCACGCGGCGCATGAGCAGCCACAGGCGCTCGGCCACCAGGGTCGGATCGCCGCGGCCCTGGACATGCAGGTTGCCGAACAGTACGCCGTTGCGCACCGCTCCGTCCAGGTAGACCGGTGTGCGCCAGCGGTAGGCGGGGCCGAGCAGTTCGAGCGCGGCCATGCCGCTGACGAGTTTCATCACCGAGGCCGGATTCATGGCTGCGTCGGCCCGGTGGCTGATCCGTGGCGGCCTCGTGCCTTGCGCATCGGCGACCAGTACCGCCACCGCATCCAGCGGCAGCCCGGCCTTGAGCAGCGCCGCTTCGACCTCGGCCGGCAGGCCCTGCGCCGACGCCGGCCCTAGCCACGCCCAGGCCAGCGCGCTCAGCAGCAGTGCGCCCAGTTGGCGCGACAGGCCGGCCCAGC
The DNA here is from genome assembly GCA_039807845.1 of Rhodoferax sp. Classification (GTDB taxonomy): domain Bacteria; phylum Pseudomonadota; class Gammaproteobacteria; order Burkholderiales; family Burkholderiaceae_C; genus CAISIP01. The sequence continues at coordinate 1,630 of JBDHRZ010000459.1, read as the reverse complement.
CAGTCGGCGTGGCGCGGGCGCGCGCGGACAGCAATCGGGTGGGCATCCTGCCAGTCTAGTGCAGCGCGACACACGGCACCAACGTGCTTTCCGCGCTGGGTCAGCGTGACGCCACTGCCCCAGGCCATCCGGGATAATCCGGCCGATGGTGCGCGCCCGCCTGCCTCATTCGTCCGCCCTGGCCGGGGCTGTTGCCGTGCCGGCGCACGCGGCTGGCTGCGGCCACAGCGACCGGGAGCGCCGGTGAGCACCGTCTGCGCGGGCCCGCCGGCTGGCGTGACGGGTCAGGGCCAAAGCCAGGCGCTGCGCCTGCTGGCCCTGGACACCAGTACCGAGCGCATGTCGGTGGCGGCGTGCCGTCCGGACGAAGATGGGTCGGCGCGGCTGTGGCGTGCCGAGGGCGTTGGCGGGGCGGCGGCTTCGCGCGGGTTGCTCCCGATGATCCGTGCCGTGCTCGCGCAGGCCGGCCTGGCCGTCACCGACCTGGATGCGATCGTGTTCGGTCGCGGCCCGGGCGCGTTCACCGGCCTGCGCGCCGCCTGCGCGGTGGCGCAGGGACTGGCGTTGGGGGGTCGCGCCGGCACCGCGCGCCCGCCGCTGCCGGTGCTGCCGCTGGACTCGCTGCTGGCGCTGGCCGAGGTGGCGCGCTGGCAGCATGCACCGCTGCAGCCGCGCTGGGACGTGCTGGCGATGCTCGATGCGCGCATGGACGAGCTCTACCTGGGGCGCTACCGCTGGGATGCCGGCCATTGGCAGACGCTGCAGGCGCCGCTGCTCGGGCGTGCGCAGGATCTCGCCGTGCAGTCGGACGAGGCGATGGCCGGCAACGTGTTCGAGACCTATGGCGCGCGACTGCCGCCGGCCACCTCGCGCCAGCCGCGCATCCCGGCCTGGCCGATGGCCGACGCGATGTTGCGGCTGGCACCCGCGTTGCTGACGCAAGGGCTGGCGGTGGACGCGGCACTGGCGTTGCCGCTCTATGTGCGCGACAAGGTTGCGTTCACCACGCAGGAACGGGCGCAGGCGCGCGTCGCGCCGGCCGTGGCGGCCGCGGGAGCGCATCGATGAATGGCCGCCGCCCGGCTGCCGTCTGTGCCCGTGCACGCCGCGCCCAGTGGAGGGGCTCCCCGTGAGCGCTGCCCAATGAGTGCGCTCTGGCGTGGCGCGCAGGTGCGTATGCAGGCGGTCACCCTGGCGGACCTGCCCGAACTGCTGCAGGTCGAGCGCCTGGCCTACCCGCATCCGTGGTCGGAGACCAATTTCCGCGACGCGCTGGCCTGCGGCTACCGGGCGCAGATGCTGGTGGCCGATGGCGTCGTGCTGGGCTACTACATCGCCATGCATGGCGTCGACGAGGTGCACCTGCTCAACATCACCGTGGCCCCTGCCTGGCAAGGTCAGGGCTGGGCACGCCTGATGCTCGACGCGCTGGGCGGATGGGCGCGCGCCCAGGGCGCCGAATGGTTGTGGCTGGAGGTGCGCGAGGGCAACGCGCGCGCGCTGCGGGTCTACCAGGCGCACGGCTTTCGCCGTGTCGGGTATCGCAAGGCGTATTACCCGGCTCGAGGCGGCAGCCGCGAGGACGCCATCGTCATGAGCCTGAGGCTATGAGCTTGCAACTCGACGATCG
>JBDHRZ010000458.1:0-2727 GCA_039807845.1 Rhodoferax sp. | reverse complement strand
GAAGTGCTCAACAAGAGCGACAACGAACGCTCGGGCGTCCTGTCCACGGCCATGTCGTTCCTCGGCCTGTACCGCGATCCCACGGTGGCCGAAGTCACCTCGCGCTGCGACTGGCGCATCGCTGACCTGATCGCAGCCGAGCATCCGGTGTCGCTGTACCTGGTGGTGCCGCCTTCGGACATCAGCCGCACGAAGCCGCTGATCCGCTTGATCCTCAACCAGGTCGGTCGGCGATTGACCGAATCGCTCGACGGCAGCGATGGCATCCAGCGCCGCCACAAGCTGCTGCTGATGCTCGATGAGTTCCCGGCGCTGGGCCGTCTGGACTTCTTCGAGACGGCGCTGGCCTTCATGGCGGGCTACGGCATCCGCAGCTTCCTCATCGCGCAGTCGCTCAACCAGATCGACAAAGCCTATGGCCAAAACCACTCGATCCTGGACAACTGCCATGTGCGCGTGACGTTCGCCACGAACGACGAGCGCACCGCCAAGCGCATCTCCGAGACGCTAGGCACGGCCACCGAACTGCGCGCCCAGCGCAACTATGCCGGCCACCGGCTGGCCCCATGGCTGGGGCACCTGATGGTGTCGCGCCAAGAAACGGCCCGCCCGCTGCTGACGCCGGGCGAAGTCATGCAGCTTCCGCCCGACGAGGCCGTGGTGATGGTGTCCAGCGTGGCACCGATCAAAGCCAAGAAGCTGCGCTACTACGCGGACAGCAATTTCAAGCGCCGCGTGCTGCGGCCGCCTGCGCTTGCGGATGGGCAGTACGCCGACGCGCCGCCGTCGCGGCCCGACGACTGGAGCGAGCTGGCGATTCCTGCCGTACCCGCTGCACCTGCCACGGCATCCGCCGATGGCCTGGGGTCCACCGATGACGGTGGCCCGCGCCGTCAGCCCGAACTCACCGAAACCGTCACCTACGACCCCGAGTTGGCCGCGCCCGCGGCCGACCTGGCGCTGCTCGATGACGACGAGGACCTGCCGCTTCCCCTTCTTCGTCAGCTCGATCCGGCCATGCAGCGAACGGCCCGGCTGGCATCCCTCGACCCCAACGACGGAATCGAGCTATGAGCCAACACCGCCTGAATCTCTTTATCCAGCCGGAACACGCAAAGCGCTTGGACGAGCTGGCCGCCAAGAAAGGCGTGTCCAAGTCGTCCATCGTCGCGGCGGCGCTCGCATCGTGGCTGTCGCCCGATGCCGCCGACCAGCGCGAGGCGGCCATCGCCAAGCGGTTGGATCGCCTATCGCGCCAAGCCGAGCGTCTGGAGCGCGACCAGAACATCCAGATCGAAACGCTGGCGCTGTTCATTCGCTACTTCCTGACCGTCAGCACGCCGGTTCCCGAAGCGCATCAGGAGGCGGCCCGCGCGCATGGCAAGGCGCGGTTCGAGCAGTTCGTCGAACAGTTGGGCCGCCACCTTATGCGCGGGCGCAGTTTGGTGCGTGACGTGGTGGAGGAACTGCACCCCGACCCGATGCGGATGGATGACGCGGCGGCAGTTGCCGAAGCGCGGGAGCGTGCCTCATGAGCGCCCGCATCTCCACTGAAGGGCAGTCCATGACCGCCACGTCGCTCGACCGGCGCATTCAGATGCTGCGCACGGCAATGGGGCCGCTGATCGCTGCCGCGCTGGAGGACCCGGACGTGGTGGAAGTGATGCTGAATCCCGACCGGACGCTATGGGTAGATCGGTTGTCCTCGGGCCGCGCGCCGATGGGCGTGGAGCTGTCCGAAGCGGACGGCGAACGCATCATCCGGCTGGTCGCGGCCCACGTCGGAGCGGAAGTCCATCGCGGCCAGCCGCTCTTATCCGCCGAGCTGCCCGAAACCGGGGAGCGCTTCGAGGGCATCTTGCCGCCGGCCGCACCGGGGCCGGCCTTCGCCTTGCGCAAGCGCGCCATCGGCGTGATCCCTCTGGAGCGGTACGTCGTCGACAGAATGATGACCAGCGCCCAGGCGGGCTTTCTGGTTCGGGCCGTGCGCGAGCGGCAGAACGTCCTGATCGCCGGTGCCACCAGCAGCGGCAAGACTACGCTTGCCAACGCGCTGCTGGCCGAGATTGCCGCCACGGGCGATCGCGTGCTGGCGCTCGAAGACACGGTGGAGCTGCAATGCGCGGCCCGTGACCACGTGCCGCTGCGCACGCGCGCGGGCGTGGTGTCCATGACCGAGCTGGTGCGCTCGTCGATGCGCCTGCGCCCGGATCGCGTCGTCGTCGGCGAGGTGCGCGGTGCCGAGGCGCTGGATCTCATCAAGGTGTGGGGCACGGGCCACCCCGGCGGCATCGCCACGATCCATGCCGGCTCCGCGCTCGGCGCGCTGCTGCGCCTGGAGCAACTGATTCTCGAAGTGGCGGTGAACCCGCCGCGTGCGCTGATCGCCGAGGCGGTCAACGTGGTGATCCACATCGCCGGGCGCGGGCGCAAGCGCCGCATCGAGAGCATCGCCCGCGTCGTCGGCTTCGACGGCGTGGGCTACCAACTGGCGGACGCGCTGGAAACGCCGTTTCCCGAGCTGCCGCCACTTCCCGATGCCGCACCCGCTGCGGCGACTTCCCCATCCCCTCACTCACTTGGAGAACTGCCATGACGCAGATGATCGTTCCTGCTTTCCGTTTTTCTGCAAATCCGGCTTTGCGTCTTGCGCGGCTGCGCTGCCTGGCCCGCCCTGCGGGGCAAGGGCTGCTGCTGGCCGCGCTGCTGCTGTTCCTGGCCGGAACC
>JBDHRZ010000457.1:0-2736 GCA_039807845.1 Rhodoferax sp. | reverse complement strand
GCATCAGGCCGCTCAGCCGGCGGATGTCACGGGTGCCGGTCTCATGGTCGACGATGCCGGCCGCCATGAAGAGCGAGGCCTTGAACGTCGCATGGTTCATGATGTGGAAGACGCCGGCCACCGCGGCGAGCGGGCTGTTCAGACCGAACAGCAGCGTGATCAAGCCCAGGTGGCTGATCGTCGAGTACGCGAGCAGGCGCTTGAGGTCGTGCTGGAACATCGCCACGCAGGCACCCAGCAGCAGGGTGGTCGCGCCCGCGCCACCAACCAGCCAGAACCAGCCATCCGTGCCCGCGAGCACCGGCCACAGGCGCGCCAGCACGAACACTCCGGCCTTCACCATGGTGGCCGAATGCAGGTATGCCGACACCGGCGTCGGTGCGGCCATCGCCCGCGGCAACCAGACATGAAACGGAAACTGCGCACTCTTGGTCAGTGCGCCCAGCACGATCAGCACCATCATTGCGCCATACCAGGGATGCGCCTTGACCTGCGCGCCCGCCGCGAGCACGGCGTCGAGGTCGAAACTGCCGACGATCCGGCCGAGCAGCAGCACACCGACGAACAGGCACAGACCGCCGGCGCCGGTCACGACCAACGCCATGCGCGCACCGCGCTGGGCATCCCTGCGATGCTGCCAGTAGCCGATGAGCAGGAAGGAAAACAGGCTGGTCAGCTCCCAGAACAGCACCAGTTGCAGCAGGTTGCCCGACAGCACCAGGCCCAGCATCGCGCCCATGAACGCGAGGAACAGCGCGTAGAAGCGTGCCGCCGGATCCTTGGGCGACATGTAGTAGCGGGCGTACAGGCACACCAGTGCCCCGATCGCGCTGACCATGACCGCGAACATCCAGGCAAAGCCGTCCACGCGCAGCACCAGATCCAGTCCGAGCGACGGTATCCAGGGAATGGTTTCGCGAATCACGCCACCGTCGCGCAGCGTCGGGAACAGGCTGATCATCCACACCGCCGCGACCGCCGAGAACAGGCCGGCCACGGTGGCATGCGTGGTGCGTGCCCGGGTCGGCAGCAGCGCGGTGACCACGCTGCCCAGAAACGGCAGACACAGGAGCGTCAGCAAAGACATGCGGCAATGTACCAGCACACCGCGCGCCCACCGCAGGCGCGCGCACGCCAGGCGGACGCCTGCCATCCGTGCGACAATGCGCCGCGTTGCAGGCCACCAGCGGCCTGCCAAACCAGCGTTTGCTGGGGACCGCACTGCCTGGCGCGCGTCCCGTTTTTTCACCTGTCTACCTACTGTCTGGACCGGCATCGCGATGCCGGCTCGGGTCGACAAGCCAAGCGCCCTGCATGGGCGCCCCACGATGAACTTCGAAGAACTCAAGCTGGCTCCGGCCATCGTCAAGGCCGTGCGCGAGCAGGGCTACGAATCCCCCACCGCCATCCAGGCACAAGCCATTCCGCTGGTGCTCGAAGGCAGCGACCTGCTCGGTGGCGCGCAGACCGGCACCGGCAAGACCGCCGCATTCGTGCTGCCGATCCTGCACAAGCTCAGCATGGCGCGCAGCGCGCGCAACAAATTCGGCGGCACCGGCATCCGGGCGCTGGTCCTGACCCCGACGCGCGAACTCGCCGCGCAGGTCGAGGAGTCGGTGCGCAGCTACGGCAAGTTCCTGCAACTGCGCTCGACCGTGATCTTCGGCGGTGTCGGCATGAACCCGCAGATCGAGCGCGTGAAGAGCGGGGTCGACATCCTGGTCGCCACGCCCGGGCGGCTGCTCGATCTGCTGCAGCAAGGCGTGCTCGACCTCGAGCAGGTGCAGATGCTGGTGCTCGACGAGGCCGATCGCATGCTCGACATGGGATTCATCCACGACGTCAGGAAGGTGCTGGCCGCGCTGCCGCGCGACAAGCAGAGCCTGCTGTTCTCCGCCACCTTCAGCGACGAGATCCGCGAACTGGCCGCGACGCTGCTGCGCAACCCGCAGAGCGTGCAGGTCACGCCGCGCAACACGACGGTGCAGCGCATCACCCAGACCATCCACCCAGTCGGCCGCGGCAGGAAGAAGGCGCTGCTCGCGCACATCATCGCGACGCACGACTGGAGCCAGGTGCTGGTGTTCACGCGCACCAAGTTCGGCGCCAACAACGTGGCCGAATTCCTGAACAAGAACGGCATCCACGCGATGGCGCTGCACGGCAACAAGAGCCAGACGGCGCGCACCCAGGCGCTGGGCGGCTTCAAGAGCGGCGAGATCCGCGCCCTGGTGGCGACCGACATCGCGGCGCGCGGCATCGACATCGACGACCTGCCGCACGTCGTGAACTACGACATCCCCAACGTGAGCGAGGACTACGTGCACCGCATCGGCCGCACCGGGCGCGCCGGTGCCGACGGCGCCGCGGTCAGCCTGGTGAGCCTGGACGAGGAAGGCTTCATGCAGGACATCATGCGCTTCATCGGGCAGCAGATCCCGGTCGAGGTGATCGAGGGCTTCGGCCCAGAGCCCGGCGAGCGCGCCGAACCGATCGCCATGGGTCGCCAGACCATCTGGGGCGGTGCGGGCAAGCCGCCCAGCCGCGAGGTGATGATGGCGGCGGCAAAGGCGGCACGCAGCGAGATGCTGCAGCGCATGCGCGAAAACAAGGGCACCAAGGGTGGGCGCGGCGCGGCGCCCGCACACGCGACCGGTGCACGCGGCAACGCCGCCCCGGGGCCGGATGGCCGGCGCGGTGCGACGCAGCCACCGGGCGGTGGGCAGGGTCAGATCG
>JBDHRZ010000456.1:0-2743 GCA_039807845.1 Rhodoferax sp. | reverse complement strand
CACTGCAGCGCCTGGGCGCCGAGCACGCGGTGGTGGTGTACGGGCGCGACGGCATGGACGAAGTGAGCCTGGGCGCAGCGACCATGGTCGGCGAGTTGCGTGACGGCGAGGTCAGCGAATACGAGATCCACCCGGAGGATTTCGGCATGGTGATGGCGAGCAACCGCGCGCTCAAGGTGGAGACGGCGCAGCAATCGAAGGCGATGCTGATCGGCGTGCTGGACGGCCAGAGCGGTGCCGCGCGCGACATCGTGCTGCTCAATGCCGGTGCGGCGCTGTATGCCGCCAATGTGTGCGATTCGATCGCCGCCGGAATCGAGCGCGCACGCACGGCGATCGACAGCGGCGCCGCCAGGGCCAGGCTGGACGAACTGGTGCGCGTGACGAACCGCGCCGCGTGATGGTGCAGCATGGCGTGATGCGCCGCCCAGTCCCGCCAGGTGCGCGCGGCGAGTCGAGCAGTGGGCGGTGTCCCACCACCGTGGCGCAACCGGTTTTCCGTTCGCCGTATGCTCGTTAACACGCATTGACCGCCCGTATGGCGCTGCCTATCCTGTCGTTTGATTGGTCCTTGCCGAGCGTCAGTGGGGCGCGACCGGCGTGCAACCCCTTGTTGGAGATTCACCATGCGTTTGACATCCGTTTCCGGCTTGCTGGCCGTGCTGCTCGGGTTTTCCTCTGCGGCGGCATTCGCCCAGGGCCGCCTGACCCTGTATTGCAGCTCGGACATCGCGTGGTGCCAGCAGGCCAAGACCGAGTTCGAGAAGAAAACCGGCATCCAGGTCGACATGACGCGCAAGAGCTCAGGCGAGACCTACGCGCAGGTCAAGGCCGAGGCGTCCAACCCCAAGGGTGACGTCTGGTGGGGTGGCACGGGCGACCCGCACCTGCAGGCCGCCGAAGAAGGCCTGACCGAGGCCTATGTGTCGCCCCGGCGCAGTGAGTTGTGGGACTGGGCGAACAGCCAGGCGGTGGCGTCCAAACTGCGTACGGTCGGCATCTATTCGGGTGCGCTGGGCTACGGCTACAACACCGAACTGCTCAAGAAGCAGGGCCTGCCCGAACCCAAGTGCTGGAGCGACCTGACCAAGCCGGTCTACAAGGGCAAGATCCAGGTCGCCAACCCGAACTCCTCGGGCACCGCCTACACGCTGCTGGCCACCATGGTGCAGCTGCTCGGCGAGGACGCGGCCTTCAAGTACCTCAAGGCGCTCAACGCCAACATCAACCAGTACACCAAGTCCGGTTCGGCGCCGATCAAGGCCGCCGGCGCGGGCGAGACGGTGATCGGCATCGTGTTCGCGCACGACGCGGTGGCTGCCGCCGAGGCCGGTTTCCCGATCAAGACCGTGATCCCGTGCGAGGGCACGGGCTACGAGATCGGCTCGATGAGCATCATCAAGGGTGCGCGCAACATGGAGAACGCCCGCAAGTTCTACGATTTCGCGCTCGACCCGGAATTCCAGAGCAAGGCGCAACTGGTCAAGTCGTTCCAGGTTCCGTCCAACAAGGCGGCCACGACCTCGCCGAAGGCCCCCGACCTGAAGAAGATCAAGCTGATCGAATACGACTTCGTCAAGTACGGCTCCGCGGCCGAACGCAAGCGGCTGCTCAAGAAGTGGGACGACGAGATCGGCTCGCTGCCGCGTTGACGGACCTTCGCCAGGACAGTCCAAGACGATTTTCTCGTGCAGACGAACCGCCTGGACCGCCAGGCAGCCAGCACCGCGTTGTGCGTGGTGCTGGCGTTGGCCGTGTTGCCCTGGTATGCCATCCAGGACGGTTTCTGGAGCATCGGCTGGCTACGCGGGTATCCGCTGGCTGACGATGCGGCGCCGGCGCTGTTCCTGTGGCTGCGTGGCCGCAACCTCTGGCTGCTGCCGCTCGCGCTGCTCGGCCTGGCGGCCCTGCTGGCGAGCCTGCGCGGCGTCGCGCAGGACGTCCGCGCAAGGCTGCTGACGGCGCTGGGCGTCGCCGGCCTGGCCTACCTGCTGGCTCAGGGCTTCCTGTTTGGCCTGCGCGGCTGGAACTATCCCTGGCTGACGCAACTCTTCGGCGAGAGCGGGCAACGCCAGTTCGGCATGGGTTATGGCGCCCTTGTGGCCGGCGCCGGGTTCCTGTTCCTGCTCACGCGCGGCCTGGCGCTGCGCGGCCTGGTGGCGGGCGATTCGTTCGTGGCCGGCTCGCTCGGCCTGGTGATCGCGCTCACGCTGCTGTTCACCGGCTTGCCGGTGCTGCAGATGCTGCTGCTGCCGTTCCAGGACGACACCGGCGCCTGGGCGCTCGCGCCGTTCCTCGAGCGCCTGCTGGACCACAAGATCTGGCGCGTCGCTTGCGTCTACTCGGGTACCACCTGCGGCGTGGCATGGAATTCCCTGTTCCTGGCGATCAGCGTCGGGGTGCTGTCCACCCTGCTCGGGCTGGCATTCGCGCTCGTGCTCACGCGCACCAACGTGCGGCTGCGCTCGGCGTTTCGCACGCTGTCGCTGCTGCCGATCATCACGCCGCCGTTCGTGATCGGGCTGGCGATCATCCTGCTGTTCGGCCTGTCGGGCAACGTGACGCGGTTCTTCGCCGATCTGCTGGGGCTGGAGCCCTCGCGCTGGATCTACGGCTACACCGGCGTACTGGTGGCGCAACTGCTCTCCTTCACCCCGATCTCCTTCCTGGTGCTGATCGGTGTCGTGGAAGCCATCAGCCCTTCTCTGGAGGAGGCGGCGCAGACCCTGCGTGCCGGCCGCTG
>JBDHRZ010000455.1:0-2753 GCA_039807845.1 Rhodoferax sp. | reverse complement strand
GTCGATGATCGATTGGCCCGGGTCGCCGAGGTGCTCGAGCAGCTGCTGCGCGCCGAGCAGGCGCGCGCGTGGCGCAGCGATCGTGAAGCGGGTGGCGGCATGCGCCACGGGCGTGCCGCTGGTGACGACGCCCCCGGCCGCGTACCACGCGGGCATGCCACCGTCGAGCACCGCCACCGGTTCGTGCCCGAGCCACTTGAGCATCCACCACAGGCGGCCGGCGAAGTTGACGCCCTGGCGGTCGTACACCACGGCCTGCATGTCGTTGGCGAAGCCCACACCGCCCAGCCAGTCGGCGAACGCGTCGCGCGCGGGCAGCGGGTGGCGCCCGCCACTGGCCGCGTGCGGATCGCCCTTGCGCGCGCTCAGGGTGCGTTCGAGATCGGCGCGCACCGCGCCCGGGATGTGCGCCTCGGCGAAATGCCGATCGCCCGCCTGCGGGTTGGTCAGGTCGAAGCTGCAATCGAACACCATCAGGCGTTCGCCACTGTCGCGCAGTGCCAGCAACTCGTCTGCACTGATCAAGGTCGTATAGGGCATGGTCAATCTCGTGGAACGTCGGGGCCCATCGCGGCGCGATACCACTCATGGAAGTGCTGCATGCCGTCTTCCATCGGACTCTGGTAGGGGCCGACCTCGTTCACCCCGCGCTGCATCAGCGCGAGCCGACCCGCGTCCATGCGTTGTCCGATCTCGTCGTCCTCGATGCAGGTCTCCATGTAGGCGGCCTGTTGCGCCTCCACGAACTCGCGCTCGAACGCTGCGATGTCCTCGGGGTAGAAGAACTCGATCACGTTGAGCGTCTTCTGCGGGCCCATGGGGTGCAGGGTGGAGACCGTCAGCACGTGCGGGTACCACTCGAGCATGACGGTGGGGTAGTGGGCCAGCCAGACCGCTCCCTGGTGCGGGGGCTTGCCCTCGCGGTAGCGCATCAGCGCCGCGTGCCAGCGCTCGTAGACCGGGCTGCCCGCCCGCCCCAGGCGGTTGGCCACGCCCACCGTCTGCACGCTGTAGTGATCGGCGAATTCCCAGCGCAGGTTGTCGCAGGTGACGAAGTTGCCCAAGCCCGGGTGGAACGGGCCGACGTGGTAGTCTTCCAGATAGACCTCGATGAAGGTCTTCCAGTTGTAGTCGCAGACATGCGCTTCCACGTGGTCGAGCACGTAGCCGCTGAAATCGAAATCCGCCAGCGGGCCCATGCGGCCGAGTTCGTCCGCCACGCGCGGCGCCGCACTTCCGTCCGCCCCCGTGGCTTCGAACAGCAGCCCGTTCCATTGCTGCAGTGGATAGTTGTCCAGGTTGAGGCAGGGATCCTCGGGGAAATGGGGCGCGCCGATCAGGGTGCCGGCCTTGCCGGCGTTGCCGCCTCCGCTGTAGGTCCAGCGATGGATCGGGCAGACGATGTTGCCCGAGGCGCTGCCGGGCCGCTCGCGCAGCAGGCTGCCGCGACCCTGGAGCATCAGCGCCTGCCGGTGGCGGCAGACGTTGGAGATCAGGTCGATGCCTTGCGCCGTGCGCACCAGCGCGCGGCCATGCGATTCGTGCGCCAGGGTGTGGTAGTCACCGACCTCGGGGACCGCCAGGGCGTGGCCGACATAGCGCGGCCGCTGGCGCAGGATCCGCTGCTGTTCACGTTCGTAGGTGGCGGGATCGTGGTAGCTGGAAACCGGCAATTGGCTCGTGGCCTGCTGCAGTCGAAGACTTAAATCAGACATGGATGACCTGACCTAAAGACTCCCCACAGGGAGAAAACGGCCGTCTGCTGACACGCCAGCGGGCGGCGCCGGAAGGCTCCGGCGCAGCCGGAGAAACCGGCTGATTGTACCCAGCGTGATCAGTCGGCGAGCGACACCACGTGTCACCGACAGCGGCATTTCGCGCACGGGGGCGGGCGCGGCGATGGCATGTGCGCGCCAGCACAGTGCGCGTGCATAAAATGGACCGTTTCCATGCCCCCGAACACCATGGCCAAGCCAGCCGCGCAACCCGCCAGCGCATCGATACCCACCAGCAACGAGGCTGCACTCAAGGAACTCGAGCAGTTGGTGAGTCGACTCGAGTCCGGCGACATGCCGCTGGAGGAGTTGCTCGGCGGCTACCAGCGCGGGGCCGAGTTGTTGCAGTATTGCCGTGACAAGCTGCAGGCGGTGGAGAACCAGATCAACGTGCTCGACGCGGGCACGCTCAAGACGTGGATGCCCGAGTGACGGCGCGCCCATCGGCGCCAGCGGCGTCGCACCTGGACCTGGCGGCCTGGTCGGCCGAGCGTCTCGAACGCGTCGAGCGCGCGCTCGAGCGCTGGGTGAGGGCCGATGCGCCACGCAGCCTGGAGCATGGCGCTCCGGCCGAACTGGTGCAGGCGATGCGCTACGCGGTGCTCGACGGCGGCAAGCGGCTGCGCCCGCTGCTGGTGCTGGCCGCGTGCGATGCCGTGCAGGGGCTCGCCGGCGCGGCCTTGCGCGCGGCCTGTGCGGTCGAGTTGATCCATGCCTACTCGCTGGTGCACGACGACCTGCCGTGCATGGACAACGACGTGTTGCGCCGCGGCAAGCCGACCGTGCACGTGGCGTTCGGTGAAGCGACGGCGCTGCTGGCCGGCGACGCCTTGCAGGCGCTGGCGTTCGAATTGCTCACGCCCGACACTGGCGACGAGGTGCCTTTTCCGATGCAGGCCCGGTTCTGCCGCCTGCTGGCGCGTGCCGCCGGCAGTGCCGGCATGGCGGGCGGGCAGGCGATCGACCTGGCCAGCGTCG
>JBDHRZ010000454.1:0-2767 GCA_039807845.1 Rhodoferax sp. | reverse complement strand
ATCGCCGAGATGGGCACCGGCGAAGGCAAGACCCTGACGGCTACCCTGTCGGTCTACCTCAATGCGCTGGCCGGCAAGGGCGTGCACGTGGTGACCGTCAACGACTACCTGGCCACCCGCGACGCGCAGTGGATGGGGCGCCTGTACAACTTCCTGGGCCTCACGGTGGGCATCAACCTGCCGCAGTTGCCGCGCGAGCAGAAGCAGGCCGCCTATGGCGCGGACATCACCTACGGGACGAACAACGAATACGGGTTCGACTACCTGCGCGACAACATGGTCTACGAGGTGGGGGACCGGGTGCAGCGAGGCCTGAACTATGCGATCGTGGACGAGGTGGACTCGATCCTGATCGACGAGGCGCGCACGCCGCTCATCATCAGCGGGCAGGCGGAGGATCACACGGCTCTCTACGTCGCCATCAACAAGGTGGTGCCGTACCTGGAGCCGCAGGAAGGCGAAGAGGATGTGCGCACCGGTGAGGGGGTGATCAAGCCGGGCGATTTCACGATCGACGAGAAGGGCCGGCAGATCGTCCTCACCGAACGTGGCCACGAGAATGCCGAGCGCATCCTGGCCGAACATGGGCTGCTGGCCAAGGGAGCGTCGCTGTACGACCCGGCGAACATCACGCTGATGCACCATCTGTACGCGGCCCTGCGCGCGCAGCACCTGTTTCACAAGGACCAGCATTACGTGGTGCAGGCGGGCGAGATCGTCATCGTGGACGAGTTCACCGGCAGGCTGATGGCAGGCCGGCGCTGGAGCGACGGCCTGCACCAGGCGGTGGAGGCGAAGGAGGGCGTGGCGATCCAGGCCGAGAACCAGACGCTGGCGTCGATCACGTTCCAGAACTACTTCCGCCTGTATGCCAAGCTGGCCGGCATGACGGGTACCGCGGACACCGAAGCCTACGAGTTCCAGGAGATCTACGGGCTGGAGACGGTGGTGATCCCGCACAACAAGCCGAGCCGGCGCGAGGACCAGCTCGACCGTGTGTACAAGACCACGCGCGAGAAGTACGAAGCCGCGATACAGGATATCCGGGAGTGCCATGGGCGCGGCCAGCCGGTGCTGGTGGGGACGACGTCGATCGAGAACTCGGAGCTCATCTCCCAGCTGCTGGACAAGGAAAAGCTGCCGCACCAGGTGCTCAATGCCAAGCAGCACGCGCGCGAGGCGGAGATCGTGGCGCAGGCGGGCCGGCCGAAGATGATCACGATCGCCACCAACATGGCCGGTCGCGGGACCGACATCGTGCTCGGCGGCAACGTCGACAAGCTGGTGCTGGCGATCGAGACGGACGCCGAACTCGATGCCGCGGCGCGCGAGTCCAAGGTCACCGAGTTGCGTGGCCAGTGGCAGCGCGACCACGAGGCGGTCAAGGCCAACGGGGGCCTGCGCATCATCGCCACCGAGCGGCATGAGTCGCGACGCATCGACAACCAGTTGCGCGGGCGCTCCGGGCGCCAGGGCGACCCCGGTTCGTCGCGCTTCTACCTCAGCCTGGACGATCCGCTGATGCGCATCTTTGCCGGGGATCGGGTGCGCGCGATCATGGACCGGCTGAAGATGCCCGACGGCGAGGCGATCGAGGCGGGCATCGTCACGCGCAGCATCGAGAGTGCGCAGCGCAAGGTCGAGGCGCGCAACTTCGACATGCGCAAGCAATTGCTCGAGTACGACGACGTCTCGAACGACCAGCGCAAGGTGATCTATGAGCAGCGCAACAACATCCTGGATGCGCAGGACATGCAGGCGCAGATCGCCGCCTTGCGCGACGGCTGCTTCCAGGACCTGGTGCGGCAGTACGTGCCGGCGGAATCGGTCGAGGAGCAATGGGATATCGCCGGCTTGCAGCGCGCGCTGGTGGACGACTGGCAGATCGACCTGCCGCTGGCCGACATCGTGCACAAGGCCAGTGCCATCGTCGACGACGACATCGTCGAGCAGGTCCAGCAGGCGGCCAACGCGGCGTTTGCCGCCAAGGTGGCGCTGGTGGGTGAAGAGAGCTTCGTTCCGTTCGAGCGCATGGTGCTGCTGCAGAGCATCGACACGCATTGGCGCGAACACCTCAGCGCCCTGGACTATCTGCGCCAGGGCATCCACCTGCGCGGCTACGCGCAGAAGCAGCCCAAGCAGGAGTACAAGCGCGAGGCGTTCGAGTTGTTCGGCCAACTGCTCGACTCGGTCAAGAACGAGGTCACCCGGCTGCTCATGACGGTCCGCATCCAGTCCGGCGAGCAGCTCGATGAAGCGGCCCAGCAGATGGAGCACCGTGCAGAGAACATCAGCAACGTCACCTATACGGCTCCGACCGAGACCGGCGAAGTGCAGACCACGGTCGATGCGGACAGCGTGGCCCGGGGCGCCGGTGGTGCGATGGGCGTGGCGGCCGCTGCGGCGGTGCGCCGCGTCGGGCGCAACGAGCCCTGCCCTTGCGGCAGCGGCAAGAAGTACAAGCAGTGCCACGGCAAACTCGTCTGAAGGAGAACCATGCCCGTCAATCTCCCCCTCGTGAATGCGGCGGAACTGCATCCGGTGCGCGGTGTGCGCATCGGCGTGGCAGAAGCCGGGATCCGCAAGGCCCAGCGCAAGGACCTCACGGTGTTGCTGCTCGATGAGGGCAGCAGCGTGTCGGGGGTGTTCACGCGCAACCGCTTCTGCGCGGCGCCGGTGCAGGTCTGCCGCGAGCACCTGGCGGGGCCTCGGCCGATCCGGGCCCTGCTGATCAACACCGGCAATGCGAATGCCGGCACTGGCGCGC
>JBDHRZ010000453.1:0-2767 GCA_039807845.1 Rhodoferax sp. | reverse complement strand
GCCGGGCATGGTCGTCTAACGTTCCCGGATCGCCGCGCGCTTGTAGTACCAGCTCATGATGGCCGAAGTGGCCAGCGACATGATCAGGTAGACCGCCATCACGATTGCGATGCACTCGACCGCGCGGCCGGTCTGGTTGAGCGCGGTATTGGAGATCGACACGATGTCGGGGTAGCCGATGGCGACCGCGAGCGAAGAGTTCTTGGTGAGGTTGAGGTACTGGTTGGTCAGCGGCGGAATGATGACGCGCATCGCCTGCGGCAGCACGATCAGGCGCAGCACCGTGCCGCGCCCCAGGCCCAGCGCGGCGGCGGCTTCGCTCTGGCCGGAGGGGACGGACTGGATGCCGGCGCGCACCACCTCGGCGACGAAGGCCGCGGTGTAGAAGGTCAGGCCCAGCCACAGCGCGAGGAATTCGGGCGTGACCGAGCCGCCATTCTCGATCGCGAACTCCCCCTTGACCGGGAAGTCCACGTCCGCCGGTGCGCCGCCGGCCAGCCAGCCTGCCGTGGTGGCCAGCAGCAGCACCAGCACTGGAACCAGGAACGTGCTGCGTGCCGTTCCCGTGCGCTCGAACGCGACGGTCGCCCAGCGCCGGTACATCCAGGCGAGCAAGCATCCGGCGAGCAGTCCGCCGAGCGTCCACCGATGGGCCGGATTCCAGACCGGCAACGGGAAGTTGATGCCGCCCTTGCTGACGAAGAACGAGCCGACGTGCATCGGATCGTTGTTGTCGGGCAGGAACTGGGTCAGCAGCAGGTACCACACCAGCAGGTGCAGCAGCACGGGGATGTTGCGGAACAGTTCCACGTAGGCCGCGCACAGGCCGCGCACCAGCGCGTTGCGCGACAGCCGGCCCACGCCCACCAGTACCCCCAGGACGGTGGTCAGGATGACACCCAGCACCGCCACGCGCAGGGTGTTGAGGATGCCGACCAGGAAGGCGCGCCAGTACTGCTGGTCGGAGTCGTACGGGATCAGGTGCTCGCCGATGTCGAAACCGGCGGTGGAGAACAGGAAATCGAAACCGCTCTGGATGCCGCGGTTGCGCATGTTCACCAGGGTGTTGTGCGCCAGCACCCAGACCAGCAGGCCGAGCACTGCGACCGCGAGCAACTGGTAGACGTAGCCCCGGAACGTCTTGCTGCGCCAACTCCACCGGCTCGATCTTGGCGGCGGGGCGGCACGCATGGCGGAGGCTCCGCCCTCCGGTGTAGTGTTTCGCACCATTCGGTACTCGTAGCTGGTACTGGTGGAGCTTCGCCAGACGGCCGGATGCGCACGCCACGTGCCGCCTGGCGCGCGCGGCGCCAGGCGGCCATGCAAGACGATTGCGTCAGCCGGCCCGGGGCGTGCTCAACGGATCGGCCAGGCGTACTGGGCGCCGCCGTTGTTCCACAGGTTGTTGAGTCCGCGCGGCAATCCGAGCGGCGACTTCGGGCCGACGTTGCGCTCGAAAATCTCGCCGTAGTTGCCGGTGGTCTTGATGGCGCGTGCCATCCAGTCCTTGTCCAGCCCGAGCAGCTTGCCGGTGTCCTCCTTGGTGCCGAGGATGCGGCCCACCACCGGGCTGTCGCTGGACTTCATCTGCTCGACGTTGGCCTGCGTGATGCCGTTTTCCTCCGCCTCGAGCAGGCCGAAGATCACCCACTTGACGATCGCGGCCCATTCGTCGTCGCCGCGGCGCACCATCGCGCCCAGCGGTTCCTTGGAGATCAGTTCGGGCAGGATCACGTGGTCGGCCGGGTTCTTCGCCTGCTGGTTGCGGATCGAGGCCAGTCCGGAGGCGTCGGTCGTGTAGCCGATGCAACGACCGGCGAAGTAGGCCGCGGTGGAGGCCTCGAAGCCTTCGATCACCACCGGCTTGATGTTCAGGTTGTTCGCCTTGGAGTAGTCGGTCAGGTTCTTCTCGGTGGTCGTTCCCGACTGCACGCAGACCGTCTGCCCCTTGAGTTGCTTGGCGCTCTTGATCTTGCTCTTGGTCGGCACCATGAAGCCCTGGCCGTCGTAGTAGGTGACGGCGATGCCGGTCAGCCCGAGCGACGCATCGCGCGTGAGGGTGATGGTGGTGTTGCGCGACAGCATGTCGATCTCGCCCGATTGCAGCGCGGTGAAGCGCTGCTGCGCGTTCAGCGGCACCCACTTGACCTTCTCGCCATCACCGAGCGTGGCCGCGGCGACCGCGCGGCAGATGTCCACGTCCAGCCCGGTCCATTTGCCTGCCGAGTCGGCCGCCGAGAAACCGGCCAGCCCGGTGTTCACGCCGCAAACCACCTGGCCACGTGCCTTGATGGCGTCGAGCGTCTTGCCGGCGTGGGCGGGGAAGGCCAGCAAGGCGCCAAGAGTTGCCAGCGCGACGGCAGCATGTTTCAATCGAGGCAGTTTCATAGGGGTACTCCGGTTGGTTCCAGT
The DNA here is from genome assembly GCA_039807845.1 of Rhodoferax sp. Taxonomy (GTDB): domain Bacteria; phylum Pseudomonadota; class Gammaproteobacteria; order Burkholderiales; family Burkholderiaceae_C; genus CAISIP01. Next base: position 355 of record JBDHRZ010000453.1, on the reverse strand, counting down.
GCATGAATTGACGAGACCGGTGGCTGGCGGCAGCCGGCACACGCGTCCCACCAGGAGCTTAATGTAACCAGTTGGAGGTTCGGCAACATCGGGGTTTACTCGAACACACCGCGTGCAATCGCGACGCAGCCTGCAGTCTGCAGCGTGCCCCCGGTCTGCATGCCGCGCACCCATTCACGAGACCACAACAGATGTCCAGTGACCCATCCACGACGATAACCACGCCCGCACCGGGGCCGGTCGATGCACTGCCCCACTGGGCGTTCTGGCCGCGCCGCGTGCCGCGTGCCATCACGCCGCCCGCCACCTCGCTGTGGCACAACCTGGCGATCAGCGCGCTGCGCTACCCGGACAA
>JBDHRZ010000452.1:0-2767 GCA_039807845.1 Rhodoferax sp. | reverse complement strand
CACGGAAATACGTCTGCCATTCCGGTGCGCCTCGGAACAGTTCGGCCATCGTGCGAAATGAAACGCCCGACGCAGACTCGATCTGAGCCTTTGACCACTTGCGCCGCCCGGATGTCCAGCCATTGACGAACACCTCGACCACATCGAGCCACTCCTTCTTGGTCAGCGTCCACGGATCGGGCCACGGCCCGTGCAGCGTGCCGCTGCGTGCGTCGTCCTTGATCAAACGCGGCGTGTCGATCACGGACGCTTCGGATTGCCGACGACGAATCTCAGCATCGACCGGCGCGAGATCAATCGACACCTTCCCGTTGACGTCCTTGGCGAGCGCGTCCAGTGAGACAACGATGCCGGGCCCAAGGTAGCGGCGCGGCTGGCCCGCCGTCGTCGACAACACGATGGTGAGGCCGAGATTCGACTGCCGCAGCTTTGTGTCGAGTTTGTCTGCGTGCTTGGGCTCCCACAGCCGGGACACCAGCGCGACCGGAATGCGCTGATCGCCCATCCGGTAGTTGCCGAGCACATAGGGCTCCTCTTCGTCCACGGTCAACGGCATGTCGACCAGTTGGGGACGGAGCAGCTCGTCGAGACGCTCACGCAGGTAGCCCTTGCTGATGTCGTATCGGCAAAGGTCGCCTTCAGCCAGGTCGAAGCGTTCGCCGGTGACGTCATCAACTGCCGATGTGCTGGTGCTGTTGAACATGACCTTCAGTCGGCGGAACCCCTGCTGGCCGTCGGCATCCTCAATGGGGACGGTGATGTAGTCGCCCGGAGCCTTCTGCTTGAGCAGACCCTTGCTCACCAGATCGGTGGCGGTCAGACCAAGCGCTGTCAGCAGGTGTCCATCCGCCTCGTGGCCCGCAAGATCGAGCAACTTCATCTCGGCTCGGAACAGAGCAAGGTCGGCACCGACCTTCGCCGGTTCGACTCGCTTCATCACGCCCAGCGAAGTCAGGATGTCTTCACCGCATTGGCGCAGGCGTGGATCAGGCAGATTCAGCAGATTGCACGAGCCCCGGTGATCGACCGTGATGTCCAGCGCGCGCGAATCCTGCTCGCCGTCGAAACGGATCGAGAACGAGAGCTTCACCTCGATCACGGAACGGCAGCTGGACAAGGGGTTGTGGTCGCCGAAATGCCTGTCGGACACGCTCCAGACGCTGTCGCTGTTCGCCATCGCAAAAGTGACGCTGTGCCGTGTATGCCCGAGGGTCACGGTGATCGACGAAATCCATGCGTCCAGGATCACCGCACCCTTGGCGGTTGCGGTGCGCAGGTTGACCGAGCTCTTGAACATACCCAGCTCGTAGCTGATGGCCCCGACGGGCTGCTTCGAGAGCGGTTTGTCGAAGCCGACGGCGATGAAGCGATCCGCGAGGCGTTGCGCCGTGCCGCGCTTGTCCGAGAGCACATGCACCTTGTTCGCTGCCGGGTCGTACACCAGCGTCGCTTCCAGTGCGGGTGTGAAGACCAGGAGATCACGGCGACGATCCTTCATTTGCCGCAGCAGCTTCATCTTCCCGGGGTGATAGACGACCAGATAGTGCATGCGTCGCTTGGCGTCCGCATCGCCTTCGTCCATCTCGAAGTGAATCAGCTCGCAGTTCTGCTTGGCCTCGTCGTCCAGCTCGAGGATTTCGCCCACGCCTTCGTGAAGCTTCTTCTCGACTTCCGGCGTCCACTGGAAGTCACGCCCGTCGCCATCGCGCACCGTGAACCCCAGGAACTTCTTGTGCCCGTGGAAATGGTGGGTCAGGTAGATGGTCTCGATCTGGTCGAAAACGCGCGACGCCTTGACGTGCAACCAGATCAGCCGGGTCATCGCATCCGCCGACTTGTCGAAGGTGGCGATCTCCGCGTGCTGCTCGAACTCCAGTTCCCGATAGGCGTGCTCCAGCATCTCCTCGGTACGGAATCGGACGAGCTGGAGAAGTCGCACGGCCTCCTGATCGGCAATGGTGATGTCCTCGCGCCTGATCTTGAGGATGTGCTCGCGCAGCGCCGCGCGCGCCTGATCATCAGGCAGAGACGCATCGATGCCGCCGAGCATGCCGAACTTGTCGACCTGCGCCAGAAGCTGGAGCGCGGTGACGGTTGCCGATTCGATCAGTTCGGCGATGTGCTTGTTGTTCTTGTGAGACTTCTGGGCCACTCGATGCTCCTTGGATTGATGCTGAGTGGCCTCCCTTGCGTCGGCACCGTCAGCGCGGCTCGACATTCACGGGATGATTCCCAACATGATCTTGGTCTTGATGCTGGACAGCCAGTCCTCGCGGTACTGCAAGGCCAAGGCGTCGAGGTTGACGCGACCGACGCCAGCCTTTCGGGCGAGGTCTTCCAGCGAGGTCATGCTGTTGAGCCAGCCCAGTCCATTCGATGCCACCAGGGCCGCCTTGTCGGCAGTGGTCACGACGATGACGTTGCTGGGCAGGAGCTTGCTGGCATGCAGCCACGCGAACAGGTGTTTTTCGCCGTCGTCCAGCGTCATGCAGCCGGGCTGGCTGGTGACCAACGCGGCCAGGTCCTTGCGAGTGACGGGATACCGGGCGGTGAGGCCCGCGTGCAGTTCAGCGGGCGCAACCGCCACATGGCGAGGATCGGTGGGGTCGCCGGTCAGCGTTTCCTCGACGCATTTCTCGACCGTTTCGACGGCGAAGTGCGTGGTGATGGCTGTCCAGCACCGTGAGCGAAATGCTTCGAGGATGACGTTCGTGTCAGCGAATACGCGCACTTGAGGCATACGGTATTCACCTCAAAGCTCGAACGG
>JBDHRZ010000451.1:0-2778 GCA_039807845.1 Rhodoferax sp. | reverse complement strand
TTCCCTTGGGGGCGGCGTCGATGCGCGCGTGCGTGATGACCTTCACCCGCGTGCGCGTCACCAGCACGACCGTCATCTCCCCTTCGGCCCGGCTCTGCGGTGCCGCGCTGGTCACGGCTACCCACTCGGTGCGACCGGCGAGCAGGCTGCGCGCCGCGGTCACCACCGAGGCGAGGTCGTGCACCGGCAGGCCGCTCAGGTGCGCGAGTTCGAAACCGTTCGGGGTCAGCCCGTGGGCCAGCCGCATCAGGCGCTCGCGGTAGGCCTGGGCGAGCGCGGGCTGCACGTAGATGCCGTGGTCCTCGTCGCCCATCACCGGGTCGATCACCACGCGCAGGGCCGGGTGATCGCGCAGCATCTGGCCGATCCAGCGCTCCAGCACTGCCGCCTGCGCAGGGCTGCCGAGGTATCCGGTCACGATCGCCCTCAGTTGCTGCAACGCGCCGCGCGCCGACAGGTCGTCCAGGAAACCACGCAGCCACGCCGCCGGCAGGCTGCCGCCGTGCAGCGTCGCGTAGTGCGGGGTGTTGCTGAGCAGGACGGTGGGCACGGCGGCCACCGTCAGCCCCATCGCCTCCAGCGTCGGGCGTGCGACGTTGTTGCCGACCCGACCGTAGACCACCTGCGACTGCACGGACACGACATCGTGCAGCAGCGGTAGCGGCAGATCGTCGTGCAATGTTCGGTTCATCGTGGGTGGGTTGCCTGGAGTCGGTGTCCCGCTCAACCCGCAGCCCCATCGGTTCCTGCACCACCGGGCCAGTAGTGGCTGTCGGGCAGGGCGCGCGCGCCGAAGATGGCCTGGCCGACCCTGACCACGGTGGCGCCTTCCTCGATGGCGATCTCGAAGTCACCCGACATGCCCATGGAGAGTTGCTCCAGCTCGATGCCTGCGGGTGCGTGCTGGCGCAACTGGTCGCGCAGCGTGCGCAGGCGCACGAAGCACTGGCGCACGGCCTGGGCTTCGCCGGAGAACAGTGCCAGCGTCATCAGACCGCGCACGCGCAGCGCGGAAAAGGCCGGCAGCGCCTGGAGGAAGCCCGCAACCTCCGCGGGCGCGAGGCCGAACTTGCTCGCTTCATCCGACGTGTTGACCTGCACGAACACATCGAGCGCGCGCCCTTCGGCCTGCAGGCGGCGCTCCAGCGCTTCGGCCACGCGCAGGCTGTCGAGCGCCTGGAACTCGGTGGCACAGCGCGCCACCATCTTGGCCTTGTTGGTCTGCAGGTGGCCGATGACGGACCAGCGCAAGTCCGTGAGGTCCTGCATGGCCTCCCATTTCTGGAACGCTTCCTGCGGCTTGTTTTCCCCGAACTCGCGGCAGCCGGCTGCGTAGGCCAGGCGCAGGATCGCTTCGGGCTTGGTCTTGCTCACCGGCAACAGGCGCACGGTCTGCGGATCGCGCCCGACGCGTGCGCAGGCGGCCTCGATGCGCGACTGGATCGCGGCCAGGTTGTGCCGGAAGTCCTCCACCGAGGTGGCCTGTGCGTACTGGCCGTGCTGGTCGTGTCGGGTTTGCGTGCTGGACGGGGTTGGCATGGTGGCGGCGCTCGGACGGAAAAACAAACGTGCTCACCCGCGAATCAGCCACGTGCCAGTCGTGCTTCTGCTGAGCATCCCAGGCGCCACCCGTGGCGCCAGGCGCATCAAGACAATCAACGACCTACGAAGCGCTTGCTTGAGAGGGCGCCAGCGGACCATGCGCCGATCGCTTATTTCTTGAGCTGGTATTGCCTGCTCGATTCCGGCATGTAAACCGAGACCGGCTTGCCCCAGTCATAAGGCAGGTCGACGAATTCGCCCGGCGCACAGTCGCGCGCGGCCAGTGCGAGCGCATCCAGCAGGATGCGCCGTTGCTGCGCGACGTCGCCGGGGCGCCCGAAGGCGTTCCCCATCGGGAAGTTGACGAACACGGTGCGCGGCGGCAGCACGTTCCGGGAGAGGTCGCGCCCGGTGGAGACCGTCACTGTCGGGATGCCGCGCTCCTCCACGACACGTGCGACCAGCCCCGCCGTCTGGTGATCGAGCGGGCAGGCCGGCACGACGATCAGCAGGTCGACGCCATCGGCCGCGAGCCTGGAGGCCAGCGCAGGTGCGGCCTCGTTGCTGACCGCCTCGCGGATGTAGATCCGGCCCATGAAGCCGGAATGGACGTGGGCCGCCACCTGGCCGATCGTGCCGTCCGCCGCAAGCTCGCGCAACCGGTCCAGCGGAAACATGCAGTTCAGATCCCTGCTGACGTCCGCGTGGTCGTAGTAGTTGTCGTTGACCACGAACGCGCGGGTGTCCGCGTCGCCGGGAATCGCATCGCAGCGCAGGTCGTCGCGCGCATCCGGGTTGAACGGCGGATCGCTGCTGCGCGACGCCCCGGCCGTGGAGAGGATCGACACGCAGCACTGCGACAACGGCTTCTTCAACGGAGTCAATGGCGCGCTCTCGTTGATCGTCCACTTGTAGGGCGGAAAGCCCATGCTTTGGTACTTCCGGTTGAGGAGGCTGACGTAATCGATGGGTTCTGCCATGGTTGGACCTTCCTATGGGGTCAGGTCCTGCCTTTTGCCTCCGACGCGTCGGAGGCAAAAGGCAGGACCTGACCCCAGCACTCGTCGACTTGCCACACTCTATGGCGTTGCCTGGATGATTCTGGAAAGTCGAAGTGGAGCGGGTGAAGGGAACATCATCGTGTTCCCAACTCGTTGATTGATAACGAGTTTTCCGCACTCGGCGAACCGAGATGGACATAATTATGGACTGAAAACCCTCGCTTGGTCAACGCGC
>JBDHRZ010000450.1:0-2783 GCA_039807845.1 Rhodoferax sp. | reverse complement strand
GGGCATGTCGTCGACCACGAGGAACCCGCTGCGATGTCGGCCCGCTTCTCGTGGGAGCCGGAGACTGGCTCGCTCAGCGTGTTCTGCGAAGAACGGGAGGCGCGCCGCGAGCTGGCCACCGTCTTCCGTGATGTCGCGCTGGCGCACGAAGGCCAGATCGAGGACATGCCCATGCGGCAGTTCGACCTGCTCGGCTTTGCGACCTCCAAGATGCTCGACCGCCTCAAACGTGACCGGGTCGCAGGCATCGACGATATCTCGATCCTGCAGATCACGGTGGCCAAGCCGTTCGAGCAGACCTCAGAGTACGGCGGACGTGATGTGGTGCGGCAACTCTCCAGCAAGATGCAAATCACCCGCGACCGGCGCGACGGCCGCAACATCTATCAGGTTGCTTATGAGGATTACTGCGCCGAAGACCTGAGCCAGTACGCGCTCGTGCAGGTGAAGTTGGTCATGAGGATGTCCAAGACGCCGCACCGCAAGGCGCACAACGTCGCGGTCCAGATCACCGCACCGAACGGGCTGAACGACAAGAGCAGGACGGACGACGACCGCAAGCGCGTGCAGGAACAGCTCATCAAGATCGGCGTGCTGAGCCAGTTCTGAGGAGGACGCCGATGACGTCGCCGTATTTGAGCTTCTTCCTCGCGCTAGACAACCTTCCACGGCTCGATGCATCAGTGCTGGCTGACAGGCTCGGGCGCGACTACCAGCAGTTTCTTCAGAGGCGCTGGGTCGTGCCCGCAGGCCATCTCACCCATGTGATGGTGCCGTTTCTCGATTCCGAACAGGAAGTCGAAATCGATGTCGATGAGGACGCCGGTCGCTACAGCTACTGCAGTCCGCTGAACGGCAGAACCATCGTCCAACCGCTGGCGGGGATTGCCCTCTATTCCATCCAGATGGATTCCTGGCTCGCAGATCTGGCGGCGCTGATCGGCATTGAGGAGCGGCGACGCTCTAGCCAGATCTGCCGGACACCGAATCACCTGTGGCACCTCGGTGAGCAGCGAATCGCTGGCACGCACGATTTCGCACCGGTGTTCGTTGCCCGAGCATGGTCACGCGCGCCGCAGGACAAGATCACCGCAGTCCTTGCCGACACCGTGTGGCCGCGTGGTGGCGTTGTTCTGTGCCCAAGGCGAACCAATGCCTCGCTGCCACGTGACCACACGCTGCGCGGCTTCGATGAGTTCGTCCGCGTGACCGATGGCGCAGATGCGTTCGACACCGATGCCTTTGATCGTGTCCTGCGAGGCTACGCAACCAACGTGGGTGAGCCGGAACCGGTGCAGTTCTTCAATGGCAAGCGGCTCAAGCTCCCGCACATGGCGTCGTCCATCGAACTCACCGAAGCGCGCGCCAAGATCATCAAGCTGATGTGGGGGACCGAAGGAAGTGCCCCGCCCGTGATGTCGTGGAAAGAGGTGAATGGTTCCGTCACCGTCAACACCGGCTTCCAATCCTTCGACGATGCCTTCGGCGACAAAGTAGCGCGTGAGGAGGTGATTGAGCTGGTTTCGCGCGGGAAATACCGGGTGAGGCGCAACACATAAACGCACCCATAAATCGAACCAGACACGGCCCATAAACCCGTGCGGAGACTGCGATGTGCCCATTTCATACAGGAGGCACATCGAAATGCAAACCCACTTCACCAACGCAACATCTGGCCCGATCCCTGCCAAAACCGGTGCGCCACAGCGCATCGCACTTGACGAAAACGAGCTGGCCATCCGCTGGGGGCTTTCCGTCAAGACCCTGCGCCGCTGGCGGCAGGAACAGCTCGGCCCGGTCTTCTGCAAGCTCGGTGCCCGCGTCACCTACCTGATCTCCGAGGTCGAAGCCTTCGAGCGTCGCGTTTCGCGGCACTCGACCTTCACTCGTGCATACCAGTGAGGAGAGCGGCCATGAGCGATCTGACCATCTTTCCCGCCGACCTCGCTGCCATGAGCACCGCCCAGTTGGTGGCGCTGCCGATCACCGATTTCGTCGCTGCCGAGCGCAATGTCGACGAGGCCACTGCTTACCTCAAGCAGCTGCGTGCCAAGCTGGATGCCGCCAAGCTCCAGCGCTACGGCGAGCAGGCCCGTAGCGCGCTGCGGGATTCCGGCCGCGACTTCGGAACCGCCCACGTCAGCGACGGTGCGCTGCACGTGAAGTACGAGCTCCCCAAAAAGGTGACCTGGAGCCAGACCATCCTCAAGGAGATGGCCGAGCGTATTGCCGCCTCGGGCGACAAGGTCGAGGACTACATCGACATCAAGTTGTCGGTGTCCGAGTCCCGCTACACCAACTGGCCCACGGCGCTGCAGGAGCAATTTGCGGCTGCGCGCACAGTCGAGGAAGGCAAGCCGAGCATCACCCTGACGCTCGATGGGGGTGCCGCATGAAGAAGCTCCCCATCGTGTCCGCCATCGAGCGCATGGCTGAACGCAAGGGCGTGAAGCTGCTGATGCTGGGCAAGTCCGGCATCGGCAAAACCACGCGGCTCAAAGACCTCGACCCGGCCACCACGCTGTTCCTCGACATCGAGGCCGGTGACTTGGCGGTGGCCGACTGGCCGGGCGACACCATCCGTCCGGCTTCGTGGCCGGAGAGCCGCGACTTCTTCGTGTTTCTCGCGGGCCCGGACAAGTCGCTGCCGCCTGAGAGCGCCTTCTCGCAGGCGCACTACGACCACGTCATCGAGAAGTTTGGCGACCCGGCGCAACTCGACCGCTACCAGACCTTCTTTCTCGATTCGATCACCCAGCTGTCCCGCCAGTGCTTCGCGTGGT
>JBDHRZ010000449.1:0-2786 GCA_039807845.1 Rhodoferax sp. | reverse complement strand
CGCTGGGCACGTATTTCCGCTACATCGGCGACAGCGCGACCTACATCGCGCGTTACGACGACCTGTTCACCGGCAAGGAGGAACCGATCGACGTCTCCGGGGTGGCGGTGTCGATGAACGGCATCGAACTGCAGGACCGCGAGTTCGTCTGCGCGATCCGGGAGGGCCGAGAGCCCGACGCCAGCGTCGCCAGCGTGCTGCCGTGCTACGAGGTGCTGCACCGGCTCGAGCAGCAGTTGATAGCGTAGCGTGCCCGTGATACCCGGGGAGTGTCAGTGCGAAACACTGCGCCAGCCAGCCCCGTGCCTGTCCCTGAGCGGATGCCAACCAGGAGATCCTCCCGCATGCAACAACGACGAATCGGCCCGTTCACGGTCTCGGCCATCGGCCTGGGCTGCATGAACCTCAGCCATGGCTATGGGGCGCCGCCCAGCGCCGCCCAAGGGGAACGGGTACTGCTCGAGGCGCTCGACGCCGGCGTGACGCTGTTCGACACCGCGGCGCTGTACGGCTTCGGTGCCAACGAGCGGCTGCTTGGCCAGGTATTGCGGCCGCACCGCAGCCGCTTCACCCTTGCCAGCAAGGGCGGAGTGGCGGGCGTACCCGGCCCGGACGGGGTCAGGCGGGTCATCGATGGTTCTCCCCAGGCGATCCGGCGCGACTGCGAAGACAGCCTGCGCCACCTGCAGACCGACGTGATCGACCTGTATTACCTGCACCGCTGGGACAAGCGGATACCGGTCGAGGACAGCGTGGGTGCCATGGCCGACCTGGTGCGCGCGGGCAAGGTGCGCGCGATCGGCCTGTCCGAAGTCTCGGCTACTACGCTGCGCAAGGCGCATGCCGTGCACCCGATCACGGCATTGCAGACGGAATACTCGCTGTGGAGCCGCAACGCGGAGGTGGCGGTGCTGCAGGCCTGCGCCGAACTCGATATCGCCTTCGTCGCGTTCAGCCCGCTCGCGCGTGGCTTTCTCTGCGACGTGCCGATCGATCCGCAGACTTTGTCGGCTGGCGACATCCGCCGCGGCATGCCGCGTTTTGCCCCGGACAATCTGGCCGCGAACCGCAAGCTTCTGCCCGCCTATGTGCAACTGGCCCGTGACGCTGGCTGCACGCCGGCCCAACTGGCACTGGCCTGGCTGCTGCACAAGGCGCCGCACATCGTGCCGATCCCGGGCACCACCGATGTCGCGCACCTGCAGGAAAACCTCGGCGCGCAGCGGGTGCGGCTCGGCGCGCAGATCGTCGCCGCGCTCGAGGGCCTGATCAACCAGCACACCGTGCACGGGGCTCGCTACAACGCCCAGTCGTCTGCCGAGGTGGACACCGAAACCTGCTGATCGCGCTGCACGCAGCCGGTCGCGGCAGCCACGGGTCAGGGATCGCAACACCGTGGCCCGTATCGCCACGGCTCGTGCGCGGCCGTTGTGCGATCCCGGTGTGCGCGCTCTTGCGCAAAGCCAATGGCCAGTCGCGCTGGTATGCCGTATCGTTCAGGGATCGCTCATGTCTGCCCCATTCGACTTCCAGCTTGCTCCGTTCGACCGGCTGACGCAGGAGCAGCAGCAACGGGTCGCGCAAGGCGCGCAGTGGCTGCGCTTTGGCGCGGGCGAGACGATCGTGGCGCAAGGCGGCGCCCCAACGCAACTGTTCGTGCTGCGCGAGGGCAGGGTCGTGCAGCACGAGGATGCGCAGGTGGTGGCCAGCCTCGCGCCAGGCGCCTGCTTCGACGGCCGCGGCCTGCTGGCAGGGCGTTCCAGCGCGAGCTTCGTCGCTGCCGCCGATGTCTGCGTGCACGCCATCGACCGATCGGTCGTCGGCGACCTGATGGCCGCGAACGCGGGCTTTGCGGCGCTGCTGTTGTCGGACGTCGCGGCGCGTCTGGGCGTGCCGGGCCTGCAGGCTGGCAGCCAGGACCTGCAGTCGCTCAACCTCGCCCGCGTGGGCCACGCGCCGCTGCGCCCGGCTCCGGTGGTCGACGCCGTGACCGACATCGTGACGGTGGTGCGCCTGCTGCAGCAGCGCGGCTGCAGCCAGGTGCTGGTGCGCGATGCGGCAAACGTCCCGCCCCGTCTGGGCATGTTCACCGCGACCGCGCTGCAGCAGGCAGTGCTGGCGGGCGGCCCGCTGGAGCGACTCGCCGTCGGGCGGTTCGCAAACTATCCCCTGGTCACGCTCACGGCCGATGACCAGATCGGCGACGCCCTGGTGCTGATGCTGCGCCACGGCATCCACCGTGTCGTCGTGATGGACGGTGACGCGGTCGCAGGCGTGCTCGAGTCGCTCGATCTGTTCAGCTTCCTCTCGGACCACTCGCACCTGATCGCGCGGCGCATCGGGCAGGCCGGGGATCTGGACGAACTTGCGCTGGCGGCCGGGCAGATCACCGCGATGATCGCCCGCCAGTTCCACGCCGGCACGCGCGTGGCGTTGATCGCCAGCCTGGTGCGCGAACTCAACGCGCAGTTGTTCGACCGCCTGTGGCGCCTCGTTGCACCGGCAGAACTGGTGCGCAACAGCTGCCTGTTCGTGATGGGCAGCGAGGGTCGCGGCGAGCAACTGCTGAAGACCGACCAGGACAATGGCCTGATCCTGCGCGACGGCTGGCAACCCGACGCAGACCTGGGCCCGATCTGCGAGCGCTTTTCGCAGGGGCTGGCGCGCCTGGGCTACCCAGAATGCCCGGGGCACATCATGCTGAGCAACCCGCTGTGGCGTGCCAGCGCGGCGGAATTTGCCACCCGGGTGCGTCGCTGGCTGCTGCTTCCCGAGGGCGACAGCCT
>JBDHRZ010000448.1:0-2796 GCA_039807845.1 Rhodoferax sp. | reverse complement strand
CCGCGGTGCGGCGCGCACCCGGCGCGGCGGATGCGCCCGCCACGCCGCAGGCCACCGGGCCGAGCAGGCCGAACAGGTCCTTCGGGTCCGCCAGGCGCGGGACCAGCGCCAACGGCTGGCCCAGCCCCAGGCGCTGCGCGCACGCGCGCATGTAGCGCAGGGCGGAAAAATCCTCCAGCGCGAAACCGACTGAATCGAACAGCGTGACCGCCGCCTGGTCGCGCCGCCCAGGCTGACGCCCCTGCAGCACCTGCCAGAGTTCCGTCACCGGGAAGTCGGCCGGCAACTGCTGCAGTTCGCCCTCGACGCGCGTCTGCGGCTCGAACTCGACGAACACGTCGGCCGCACGCAGGACATCCGGGTGCAACTCGGTCTTGCCGGGGCAGTCGCCGCCCACGGCATTCACGTGCATGCCGGGCTCGAGCATGTCGGGCGTCAGGATCGCCGCACGGGCCTTGGTCGCGGTCACGGTGCTCACTATATCGGCGCCGCGCACCGCCTGCGCGACGCTCGCGCAACGCCGCAGCCGCAGACCGCTGCCGCTCAGGTTGGCGATCAGCTTGTCGGTGGCGCGCGCATCGGTGTCGAACAGCCGGATCTCCGTGATGCCGAGCAGATGGTGGAACGCCAGCGCCTGGAACTCGGCCTGCGCGCCGTTGCCGATCAACGCCATCGAGTGGCTGTCGGACCGCGCCAGCGCGCGCGCCGCCAAGGCGGACGTCGCGGCGGTACGGATCGCCGTGGTGAGGGTCAGCTCGCACAGGAACTCGGGCAGGCCGGTCGCCATGCGCGCCATGGCGCCGAAGGCCATCACGGTCGGCAGGCCGAAGCGGGCGTTGCCCGGGTGGCCGTTGACATACTTGAACGCGTAGTCGTCGGCATCGGCGACCGGCATCAACTCGATCACGCCGGCCTCCGAGTGGCATCCGAGGCGCGCGTGCTTGTCGAACGTCTGCCAGCGCAGGTAGTCGGCATGGATCGCGTCGAGCATCCCGTGCAGGGTCTCGGCGACGCCCTGGCGTTGCACGATGCGCACGACGTCGGCCGTGCTCAGGTAGCTGGTCCGGTTGTCGGTCGCGGGGTGGAAGCTGGTGCTGGACATGATGCGACTCCTGTGCAGATCGGTCCGGACGGGTTCGCCCGGAATTTGCGCACAGTGTGGTCCCCGGTGTCGGCAATGTAAATCGCCAATATTGCAAGCTTTTCATCAGAAAATTCACATTTCGCCAGAACACAATGACAGAATGGCAACCTGATCTTTCTGACTCTCACTCCAACTCACTCTTTCGCCGCACCAGCGATGGACGCAACCGACCAGAAGCTCATCTCCCTGCTGCGCCAGCACGCGCGCACCAGCGTGGCCGTGCTGGCGCGCAAGCTCGGCGTCTCGCGCGGCACCGTGAGCAACCGCATCGCCAGGCTGGAGGATGCCGGCGTGATCGTCGGCTACACCTTGCGGCTGCGCCCGGACGCCCACCCCCAGCAGATCGGCGCCTGGATGAGCATCGCGGTCGCGGGCAATGAAACGCGCGCGGTCATCGCCAGCCTGCTCGGCGAACCGGCCGTGGCCAGTCTGCACGACACCAACGGCCGCTGGGACCTGCTGGCCGAGCTGCGCGCGGGCAACCTGAGCGAGCTGTCCCAGGCGCTCGAGCGCATCCGGCTGATCCGCGGCATCAGCAGTTCGGAGACCAGCATCCATCTGCAGACGTATCGCCTGTCCTGAGCGCGCAGGTGGCATCGCGCGCGGCGTGCGCGCATCGGTGCCTGGCGCAGGACCAGGCGCGCGTCGCGCCCCGGATCGCGCGCTGCGCCCGCGCCGCAGATGCGACAAATGCCCTTGCCAGCGCACGAGGCGCCGGCAAGAATCGAGCACCCTGGGAGCCTGTGGGGCTCCTGGTCTTGCTGGACGAAAGGACTCCCCATGACACGCCGCGCCTGCTCCCGCACCATCGCATCGATCTGGCTCGCTACGGCGGCGCTGACCGCGCAGGCGCAGGACCTCAAGCCCGGCCTGTGGGAACAGAGCACGCGCATGCGCAGCGATTCGGGGCAGATGGAACAGGCGATGGCCCAGGCGCAACAGCAAGTCTCCGCCATGCCGCCCGAGCAACGCAAGATGATGCAGGAGATGATGGCCAGGCAGGGCATGGCCATGGGCAGCAGCGGCCCCGGCAACATGGTCATGAAGATCTGCATGACGCCCGAAATGGTGGCGCGCAATGCGATCCCGACACAGGAAGGCGACTGCAAGAGCGAAGCCTCGCCCCGCAGCGGCAACACCGTGAAGATGAAGTTCAGCTGCACCCAGCCGCCGTCATCGGGCGAGGGCACCGTGACCTTCGTCAGCCCGCAGTCCTACAGCTCGCAGATGACCATCACCACGCGCGCCGGCGGCAAGCCGGAGACGATGCGCATGGAGACCCAGGGTCGCTGGCTTGCGGCCGACTGCGGCAACGTCCAGCCGCCGGCCGCCAGGCGCAAGTAGCCGCCGGGCCGCCTGGGACCCGTGGCCTATCGTGGTCATAATCGACCGCCGACGTAACGAAGAGAGGGATACGTGGACATCACCCAGCTGCTTGCGTTCAGCGTGAAGAACAAGGCCTCGGACCTGCACCTGTCGGCCGGCCTGCCGCCGATGATCCGGGTGCACGGCGACGTGCGGCGCATCAACGTCGAGCCGCTGGACCACAAGGCGGTGCACGCCATGGTGTACGACATCATGAACGACACCCAACGCAAGAACTACGAGGAATTCCTCGAGACCGACTTCTCGTTCGAGATCGAGGGCCTGGC
>JBDHRZ010000447.1:0-2798 GCA_039807845.1 Rhodoferax sp. | reverse complement strand
GCCAGGGTGCCATACCCAATGGCGGCATCAGCCGGGTGCGGCTGCGCGGCGACGCCGTGGAGATCGTCAGCTGGGCCGAGACCGCTCACCTGCAGGGCCTGCCGGCGCAGCCGGTCTACGAACAGCGTCCTCAGACGCCCGCGTCGAGCCCGAGCCTGGCGTAGCAGCGCTGCACCAGCCGGCGCAGTCGCCGCGACTGCGGTTGCTGATTGCACTGCGGCTGCAGCAGTTGCTGCGCCGCGCCCCAATGGCCGGCGCGCAGCAGCGCGTCGAGCTGGATCTGGGCGAACAGGTCGCGTTGCGCGTGGCTGCCGCCGATCCCGGCCAGGCGCGGCAGGGCCTGGCCCAGGTATTCCAGGGCTGGCCCGTACTGCCCGCGCGCGTGCGCCAGCAGGCCTTGCGCCGCGGGGACCGCGACCTGCTGCCAGATCGCGCCTGCGCCCGCGTCGGCGGCCGTGGCGGCGCGGGCGCCGCGCTGCAGGATGTGGTGCAAGAGCGAGTCGGCCTGCGGGCGGCCGGCGCGCGCCAGCCCGTAGAGGTATTGCAGATCCAGGAACGGCAGCACCTGGTCGTCCAGCCGCCGGGCGATGTGGTCGGCGACGTCCTGCCAGCGCTCACCCACCTCGATGCCGGCGAGTTCCAGCCGCGCCAGCAGCGAGATCGCGCCGACCTGGTCCTGCGAATAATCCTTCACGACGCCCCAGACCTGCTCGTCATAGGTCTGCAACGCCAGTGCGGCGTCGTCCAGGTCGATGGCGAACAGGGCCAGGTGCCACCAGTTGTGCGTCACCATGAACGAGTTGAGCCCGGTCCAGGTCGCGCTGCTATGCTGCATGAACTGCAGCCCCTCCTGCAGCCGCCCCTGCGTCAGCATGACGTGTGCCAGCGCGTGCTGGGCCCAGGGTTCGCGCGTCGTCATGGCCAGCGCGGTGCGTGCGGCGGCTTCCGCCTGTGTCAGCAGATGGCACTGTTCCCACGCAAAGGCGGCCATGCCATGCATCTGTGCGACGTCGGACGCCGCCGGCAGCGCCGCCTGCGCCAGGCGCAGCATGCCGGCGGCGTCGCCGAGGTTGAAGCGGTGGTACTGGCCGAGCTTGAGCGAGACGAGGTCGCGCGGATGCAGGCGCGCCTGTTCGTCGTGCAGGGCCAGCGCGCCGGCCATGTCCCCTTCGACCCAGGCCGCGATGGCGGCGACGAAGCGCTGCTCGCGTTCACTCGCCTGCGGCGCAGCGGCCAACGCCGAATCCATGAAGGGCCGGGCGTTGACCGGTCCGTCGCGCGACTCGGCAAACATGTGCAGCGCCGCGCAATATGCCTGCACGATTGCGCTGTGGTCCTGCGCGGCGACGGACAGCACGTTCACCACGCGCGCCTCGCAGCGCAGGAAGCCCTCGACGAAGTCGTTCAGTGCGCCCAGGCTGGCCCGGTCCTGCAACCGGACCGGGTTGCCGAGACTGTCGGTGTGCACTCGACTACCCTCCGTGCGGCGCACTGCCAGGTTGAGACCTCGGGGACAGACCGTAGCGCCGCACAGCGGTGCGGAGCTCTGTCCCCGACACCTCGTAGCTGTCCGGCTGTTCGCCTTGGGAGCGGCCCGGCGGCGCAAGATCGGAACACCTCCGCCTGACGGCTGCGGTGCGAGCGCCTTGGGAGCGGCCCGGCGGCGCAAGATCGGAACACCTCCGCCTGACGGCTGCGGTGCGAGCGCCTTGGGAGCGGCCCGGCGGCGCTCTCATCCGCCCCAGGACAGCGCGCCGAGGTCGTTGGCGAAGATCGGCACGTCTTTCCACAGGCCCTTCACGCGCTTGTTGGCGACCGTCACCCATTGCGGCTGGAACAGGAAGGCGTTGGGCGCGTCGTTGGCTAGCATGCGCTGGGCTTCACCGAGCAGCTTGTTGCGTTCGTCGGTACGCGGCGAGTTCTGGATGCGCTTGAACAACTCGTCGAATTTCGGGTTGTCGTAACCCCAGTAATAGTCCTTGCGCACGTAGTTGCCCAGATCGAACGGTTCGACGTGCGAGACGATCGTCATGTCGTAGTTCTTGCCGCCATACACCCCGCTGAGCCATTGCGCCCACTCGACGTTCTCGATCTTGGCGATGATGCCGATCTTGGCCAGTTGTGCCGCGATGACCTCGCCACCCTGGCGTGCGTAGGCCGGTGGCGGCAGCTTGAGGGACAACTCCAGCGGCGTCTTCACGCCGGCTTCGGCGAGCAGCGCCTTCGCCTTCTCGACGTTGTAGGGGTTGACGCCGGTGGTGTCGATGTAGCCTGGTGCGCCCGGTACGTAGTGGCTGCCGATCGGCGCGCCGAAGCCGTCGGCCGCACCCTCGATCACCGCCTTGCGGTCGATCGCCATCATGATGGCGCGGCGCACGCGCACGTCATCCAGCGGTTTCTTCTTGTTGTTGAGCGCCAGGATGGTCTTGGCACGCGAGCCGCCGATGATGACCTGGAAGCGCGGGTCCTTGCGGAACTGCTCGATCCCGCGCGTCGCAAAGCGCGGGAACGCATCGATGTCGCCGGCGAGCATCGCGGCAATCTGCGCCGCCGGGTCGCTGATGAAGCGAAACGTCACCTTCTTCAGCTTGATTGCCGCGGCGTTACGATAGCCATCCCACTTGGAGAGCACGATCGACGAGCCCTTGTTCCAGGCGTCGAGCTTGAACGGACCGGTACCCACCGGCTTGGTGCCGTTGCTCTCGACGCTGCTGGGCTCGACCATCACCGAGGTACCCTGGCCGAGCATGAACAGCAGTTCGGGGTTGATCTCCTTGTTCAGGATCACCACCGTGTGG
>JBDHRZ010000446.1:0-2807 GCA_039807845.1 Rhodoferax sp. | reverse complement strand
GACCGAGGGCGGTGGCGGCAGCATCCTGATCGTCTCCTCGATCGGCGGCAATCATGGCAGCGACACCCTGGGGGTGTACGGGATTTCCAAGGCGGCGGACTTCGCGCTGACGCGCAACCTCGCGGTCGAGCTCGGCCCCAAGGGCATCCGGGCCAACTGCATCGCGCCGGGCCTGATCAAGACGGACTTTTCGCGCGCCCTGTGGCAGAACCCGGAACTGCTCAGCCGTGTGGAGAAGGGCACCCCGGCGCGGCGCATGGGCGAGCCCGACGACATCGGCGGCGTCGCCGTGTTCCTTGCATCGCGGGCCGCGGCCTATGTCACGGGGCAGACGCTGATCGTGGACGGCGGGCTGACGGTGCGCGAGCCGGGGTGATCCGCTCCGGCCCGGGTGTGCCGAGTCGTGGCCCGATTGTCGTGGCGTAGCATCGGGCGTTCGCCTCGATCGCGGAGGCTTCAACAGGAGAAATGATGGACTTCGGATATTCGCCGCGCGTGCAGGCCCTGCAGCACCAGGTCACGCAATTCATGGACAGCTACGTGCTGCCCGCCCTGTCCGAGCATGCGCGCGAGGTGGCGGCCGGCAACCCCCATCCGGCGCTGATGGAGCACCTCAAGGAACTGGCGCGCGAGCAGGGCCTGTGGAACCTGTTCCTGCCCGGGCTGCGGCCCGATGAGCCGGGCCAGCGGCTGAGCAACCTCGAGTACGCCCCGCTGGCCGAGATCATGGGCCGGGTATCCTGGGCCTCGGAGGTGTTCAACTGCAGCGCGCCCGACACCGGCAACATGGAAGTGCTGCACCTGTTCTCGACGCCGCAGCAGAAGTCCGACTGGCTCATGCCGCTGCTCGAAGGCCGCATCCGTTCGTGCTTCGCGATGACCGAGCCCGACGTGGCGTCGTCGGACGCGACCAACATCCAGACTGCGATCCGCCGCGAGGGCGACGAGTACGTGATCAACGGCCGCAAGTGGTTCATCTCGGGCGCGGCGCATCCGCTGTGCCGCTTCGCCATCGTGATGGGCGTCACCCAGCCCGACGCGCAGACCCACCAGCGCCAGAGCATGGTGATCGTGCCACTGGATACGCCCGGCCTGCAGGTCGTGCGCAACATTCCGGTGATGCACCACACCTCGGCAGAAGGACACTGCGAACTGCTGCTGCGCGACGTGCGGGTGCCGGCACACAACCTGATCCATCAGGACGGTGCGGGTTTTGCGATCGCGCAGGCCCGCCTCGGCCCGGGCCGCATCCACCACTGCATGCGCTCCATCGGCCAGGCCGAACTGGCCCTGCAACTGATGTGCGAGCGCGCCGAAGAGCGCAAGACCTTCGGCCGCTACCTGCACCAGCACGCGAACGTGGCCGAATGGATCGCGCGCTCGCGCATCGAGATCGACCAGGCGCGCCTGTTGGTCCTCAAGACCGCCTGGATGATCGACCAGGTCGGCACCAAGGGCGCGCACAAGGAAGTCGCCATGATCAAGGCGCTCGTGCCGGCCGTGCACACGGCCGTGTGCGACCGTGCGATGCAGGTGTTCGGCGCCATGGGCCTGAGCCCGGACACGCCGCTGGCCCTGATGTGGACGGTGGGGCGCCTGCTGCGCATCGCCGACGGCCCCGACGAGGTACACATGCGCACCGTGGCACGCCAGGAAATGGCGTCGGCCGCAATCCGTCGGGGCGTGGGCCTGCCGTTCCTGGCCAAGCGGTAGCGCCGCGTTTGGGCAGCACCCAATTGGCTGTCGATGCGCCTGCCGGGCCCGAACGTCGCACGTCGGCGGCGTCGGCCCGCAAGAAGATCGCGGCCAATTCGGTGGCACGCGCGCTGGTGCTGATCGGCGACCGCTGGTCGCTGTTGATCATCGGTTCGGCGTTCCTGGGCGTCCAGCGCTTCAGCGACTGGAAGTCCGCCATCGGCGTGTCGCCCAACATCCTGAGTGGTCGGCTCGCTCGCCTGGTCGCCATCGGCTGCCTTGCCAGGGTCACGGCCGAAGGCGGCGCGCGCGAGAACTATCGCCTGACGCGCATGGGCACCGACCTGTTCGCCACGGCGCTGATGTTCTGGCGCTTCAACCGGAACTGGTCGGCACCGAGCACACGTCTGGTGACCCTCACGCATACCGCTTGCGGGCATGAGATGAACCCCAGGCTGGTGTGCCGGCATTGCGCCCGGGAATTGGTGGCCCGGGAAGTGCGTTACTCCGATGGCCCGGGCATGCGCATGGAGTCCGGTCCGCCACCCAAGAGCAGCCGGCGCTCGACCGAGAGGCTGGACAACGGAACGCTGATCGCGTCGCTGTATGGCGACGCGATCGACCATTTCGGCGACCGTTTCACGCAACTGGTGATGGCCTCGTCCTTCCTGGGGGATCGGCGCTTCGAGGACATCCGTCTGCGCTGGCAACTCGCGCCCAACGTGCTGGCGGACCGGCTCAAGCTGCTGGTGGAGACCGGCGTGCTGCAGCGTCGGATGTACGACAGCGCGTACGAGCGCAAGGAATACCGGCTCACGCCAAAGGGCATGGACCTCTATCCGATCGTGCTCGCGCTCAACGCCTGGGGCGACCGCTGGCTGGCCGGCCGCAAGGGGCCGCCGCTGCTGCTCACGCACATTCCCTGCGGCGCTCCGCTGCAGGCCATGGTGGCCTGCGATGGCTGCGCGCAGGAGGTGACCGTGCAGACGGTCCGCTTCACCTTGCAGGAGACGCAGCGCGCCAGCGCCTGAATTTGCCGCCATGACAAATTGCGTTCAAAATAAGTGCATATCAATTGCATGAAAACCCTGCCATGAGTGCCGTGCTGCAAC
>JBDHRZ010000445.1:0-2812 GCA_039807845.1 Rhodoferax sp. | reverse complement strand
CGTGCCGCCGGTATGGCCCAGCCCGCGTCCGGAGATCATCGGAACGAACGCGCCGCAGGCGGCGAGGATCGGCGCCAGCATCAGGCTGACCTTGTCGCCGACGCCGCCGGTCGAGTGCTTGTCCAGCACCGGCCCGTCGAGATCCTCGGCGGCCCAGTCCATGGTCTGGCCCGACTGCGTCATGGCCCGGGTCAGCGCCACGGTCTCCGCAGTCTCCAGACCGTTGAGGTAGACGGCCATCGCCAGCGCCGCGACCTGCCCCTCGCTCCAACTGCCGTCGACCAGACCAGTCACGAAGGCCTCGATCTGGGCCACGGTGAGCACCCCCCGATCGCGTTTGATGCGGATGATCTCCTGGGCCAGCATGGTCGTTCCTTTTCTGCGCCTGCACGGACATCCGAGCAGGAAATTTGAAAACGGGGTCAGATTCCAATTAAGTGCAATCCTTGATCAGTCGAGCGTGCAACCGGACAGCAAATGGAAACAATCGGAGTCTGACCCCAATTTCGCGGCAGTGGTCATTGGCCTTGACCCAGATGTTCGGGCCCGAAACTGTGCGCCAGTAATTCGTCGAGCGTGAAGCGGGCACGCAAGCGCCGCGCGCCGGCGATCAGGATCGGCGTCTGCGGGCCAGCGAACTCGCGGATCTTCTGGCGGCACCCGCCGCAGGGCGTGACCAGGCCCTCGCCATCGCCAGCCACCAGCACCGCCTGCACGGATCGGCCGCCGGCCAGCACCATCGCGCTGAGCGCGCCGGCCTCGGCACACACGCCTTGCGGATAGGCGGCGTTCTCGACGTTGCAGCCGGCATGGATGCGGCCCTGATCGTCGAGCACCGCCGCGCCGACCGGGAAACGCGAATACGGTGCGTAGGCGCGCTGCAGCGCGACGTGCGCGGCGGCCAGCAGCGCGTCGCGCTGCGCCTCGGTGAGGCCAGTCGGATGATCATCCATGATGTTCAACGCTCCTTCAGGTAAGGCCGCCCGAGCGCCTGCGGCGCCACCGCGCGGCCGATGAAGCCGGCCAGCAGCACCACCGTGAGCAGGTAGGGCAGCGCCTGGATCAACTGCACCGGCACCAGACCGATTCCGGGCACCACCACCCCTTGCAGACGGATCGCTGCCGCATCGAGGAAACCGAACAGCAGGCAGGCCCAGAACGCCTTCACCGGGTGCCACTTGCCGAAGATGAGCGCGGCCAGCGCCATGAAGCCGCGCCCGGCCGTCATGTTGGGCACGAAGGCCGCATTCTGCGCCAGCACCAGGTAACTGCCGGCCAGTCCGCACAGCAGGCCGTTGAGCGTGAGCGCCGCATAGCGCATGCCCGCCACCGAGACCCCGGCCGCATCGACCATGTGCGCGTTCTCGCCGACCGCGCGCAGGCGCAGCCCGAAACGGGTGCGGTACATCAGCCACCAGACTGCCGGCACCAGCGCCAGTGCGACGTAGACCAGCGCGTTGTGGCCCAGCAGTCCCTGGCCGACGACCGCGTCGAGCACCGGGATGCCGTGCAGCGCCTGCACCACGCCCGGCATGAACGCCTGCATGCGCACCGCCGCCGACACCGGTGGCGTCTGCCCGCCCTGGGCGAACCAGGCGATGCCGAGCACGGCCGTCATCCCCACCGCGATGATGTTGATCGCCACGCCGGAGACGACCTGGTCACCCCGGTGGCTGACGCAGGCCAGTCCGTGCAGCCAGGACAAGCCCACCGTGACGGCCAGCGCAGCGAGCAGCGCCACCGCGGTGGAGCCGGACGTCACCCCGACGGCTCCGGCTACGAAGGCGGCAAACAGCATCTTGCCCTCCAGCCCGATGTCGATCACGCCCGAGCGCTCGGACAGCAGGCCGGCGAGCGCGCACAGGATCAGCGGCGTGGAGACGCGCAGGGTGGAGGCCAGCAGGGAACCGATCAGCGCTTCATCCATGGCGCGCTCCCGCGGCCGCGGCCGGCCGGCCGCGCACCGAGCGCACGGCCCAGCCCAGCGCCGGCGCCAGCACGTAGGCCATGGCGCCGGAGAACAGCACGATGAAGCCCTGCAGCATCACCACCATGTCGCGCGTGAAGCCCTGCACCTCGAAGCTGACTTCGGCCCCGCCCTGGAACAGCGCGCCGAACAACAGGCTCGCCAGCACGATGCCCAGCGGGTGGCTGCGCCCCATCAAGGACACCGCGATGCCGGTGAATCCGGCGCCGCTGACGTATTCGAGCAGCAGGCGCCCGCTCACGCCGGCGATCTCGTTCATGCCCACCAGGCCGGCCAGTGCGCCCGACACGGCCATGGACAGCATCACCTGGCGCCTGGGGTCGATGCCGGCATAGGCGGCAGCGCGCGCGCTCGAACCGGTGGCGCGCAAGTCGTAGCCGGCTCGGGTGTGCCAGAGAAAGAAATACACGCCGACGGCCGCGAGCACGGCCAGGAACACGCTCACGTTGAGCGGCGAATTCGGCCACGCGATGCCCAGCCAGCCCAGAAACGCGGCCATGCCGGGCAGGCGTGCCGAGTCGGCGAACGGCGCGCTCTCGACCGACATGTTGCCCGGCACCTTGAGGTGGTTCACCAGCAGCCAGACCAGCAGGCTGCTGGCCAGGAAATTGAACATGATGGTGGTGATCACCACGTGGCTGCCACGGTAGGCCTGCAGATACGCCGGCACCGCGGCCCAGAGCAGGCCGAACAGGGCACCGGCCACGAGCATCAGCGGCAGCATCAGCCAGGCCGGCAGGCTGGCCGACCACCACAGCGCCACCAAGGCGGTGCCCAGGCCGCCCAGGACGGCCTGCCCCTCGCCACCGATGTTGAACAACCCGC
>JBDHRZ010000444.1:0-2833 GCA_039807845.1 Rhodoferax sp. | reverse complement strand
GTCCACACCACCTGGCCGTTGGATTGCAGGACACCGGCAAACTGCACGCCCTTGCCGGTGATATTGGCGTCGCCCTTGCCAATCGCCACGATGATCCCATTGCTGGCGTCCGTCGCGGAATAGGAGACGCTTTGCACGTACTTGGACGCCTGAGTGGCCACGGATGCGATCGCGCCCATGCTGCCGCCCGCCTGCGCGGCTTCGGCCACGGCCACCTTGGCCGAGGACGCCGCCAAAATGATCTCGGAGACCTTGGCGCGGACCGTGTAGTCCTGGTAGGCCGGCAGGGCCACGGCGGCCAGGATGCCGATGATCGCGACGACGATCATCAGCTCGATCAGGGTGAAACCTTTTTGCAGGGAACGCTTCATTTGCATGACTCCTTGGGGTTGGGGACGGATGGGAGACAACTCTCCACGACGACTATCTAGCATCTTGCGTGCCAGCTTGGGAATTGCGGGTTTCGGGCATTGATTGCCCAATTTCTGCCGATTACCGCGCCATTCGTGTCGCACGGGTGCCGCGCAGGCGGCCGGCATGACAAAAGTGTCGTGCCATAAATGTCACCCTGGACACCGCTGCAGGGTCACTTGATGCAGACCTGCCGGACCATCTTGATGTCGGTCAGGCCCATCAGCACCTTTTCCATCCCGTCCATCTTCAGCGTGCGCATGCCGCCTTCGACCGCCTGGGCGAACAGCTCGGCGACCCGGGCACGCTCCTGGATCAGCTTCTTCACGGCATCGTCCGAGACCAGCAGTTCGTGCAGCCCGATGCGGCCCTTGTAGCCGCTTCCGCCGCACTTGTCGCAACCGACCGCACGGTACAGGTGCAACTGGCCGTCCTTGCCGTAGGCCTCGACCCAGCCGTCGAGCAGCTTCTGCGCCTCGGAGCCAGGATCGGCCTTCCACGCCGGGGTGTGACGCAGTTCCTCCGCGTACTCGGCGATGAAGCGGCGCAGTTCCTCGCCGCTCGGCACGTACGCCTCCTTGCAGTCGCACAGCTTCTTGGCCAGGCGCTGCGCCAGGATGCCCAGCAGGGCGTCGGCGAAGTTGAACGGGTCCATGCCCATGTCCATCAGCCGGGTGATGGATTCGGGCGCCGAATTGGTGTGCAGCGTGGAGAACACCAGGTGCCCGGTGAGCGAGGCCTCGATGCCCATCGAGACCGTTTCCTTGTCGCGCGACTCGCCCACCATGATGATGTCCGGGTCGGCGCGCAGGAAGGCGCGCATCACCAGCGCGAAGTCGATGCCCGCCTTCTTGTTGATCTGGACCTGGCGCAGGCCCTTTTGCGTGATCTCGACCGGATCCTCGGCGGTCCAGATCTTGGTGTCGGGCGTGTTGAGAAACTTCAGGATCGAGTGCAGCGTGGTCGTCTTGCCCGAGCCAGTCGGGCCGCACACGTAGAACAGGCCGTAGGGCTTGCTGACCGTGGCCTCCAGCCGCTTGCGGTTGTGCGGCGTGAGGCCGAGATTCTCCAGCGGAATCGGCTCGCCGGCAGCCAGGATGCGCATCACCACGTCCTCGACGCCACCCGCCGAGGGAATCGTGGCCACGCGCAGCTCGATGTCCATCGGGCCGAAGCGCTTGAACTTGATCTTGCCATCCTGCGGCTTGCGGCGCTCGGAGATGTCGAGGTCGCACATGATCTTGAGCCGCGTCACCATCGCCTGGCGGAAGTGCGCCGGCACCTCGATGTAGGGCACCAGGCTGCCGTCGATGCGAAAGCGGATGCCGGTCTTGAGCTTGCCCGGCATCGGCTCGATGTGGATGTCGGAGGCCTTCTGGTGATAGGCGTCGATGATGACCTTGTTGACGAACTTGACCAGTTCGTTGTCAGCCGCGGCCGACTCCAGCGAGTCGTCGTTGCTGCCGTCGTCGACCGGGGCGCCGTCCATGTCGGCCAGCAACTGGTCGATCGAGCCGCCGTCGTTGCCGGCCCCGTACAGCTGCGCCAGCGTCTGCTCGAACTCGGTGAGCGTCGTGACGCGGTAGGCGAACTTCGACATGCGCGGAAACACCTGGGGCACGACGCGCGCGCCGCGCACCGCCTCCGGATCGACGCACATGATGACCAACCCCTCGGGCGACTCCTCCAGCGGGATCCAGCCCTGCTCCACAATGAATTCGCGCTTGAGCGGCCCGTGCAGGGCCTCGGCGCGGATCCGCCCGGCGTTGAAGGGCTCATAGGGCACGCCGAAGAAGCGCGCCAGCGACGAGCCGAGCTGCGCCGGCTTGACCTTGAAGCGGGTCATCAATACCTGCTCGACGGTGCGCCCTTCGCTGCGCGCCTCGGCCTGGCCCTGCTCGAGCTCACCCTGGGTGATCACGCCATCGACCACCAGGCCGTCGAACTTGGTCGCCTTGCGCCGCGCCGCATCGGCCGCCTTCTCCATGCGCTGGCGGATCGCGGTGGCCAGGGTCTTGCAGAGTTGCGCGACACCCTCGACCTCCAGCGCCCCGAACGGCTGGTCGCTCTTGTTGTTGATGATCTGCAGCACGCCGTGCAGCACGTCGCCGTCCAGGATCGGGGCCACCAGCATCTGGCGCGTCCGATAGCCGGATCGTTTGTCGACTTCCTTGAGGAAATTGAGCGACGGATGGATCTGCTTGAGCGCCTCGTCGTCGTACACGTCGGCCAGGTTGAGCTGCTGCTTGCTGAACGCCGCGTAGCCGGCCAGGCTCTGGGGCGAGATCGGCAGCTTGAGATCGCGGCTGCTGTTCAGGCCGGTCTTGACCTTGGAGATGATGGCGCTGCGGTCCTCGTTGACGGCATACAGCGTGAGCCGGTCTGCATTGAGCAGCTTGCAGATGTCCTGGCTCGTCTCCAG
>JBDHRZ010000443.1:0-2846 GCA_039807845.1 Rhodoferax sp. | reverse complement strand
CGGAGGTGGCTTCGAGCGCGAACACCCGGGTGGTCGATCCGTCGCCGCGCAGCGGCACCGCCCGGTAGGTCGAGAGCTCGGCGCGAAAGCCGTTGGTCGAGGCGTTCGCCAGGTTGTTCGACAGCACCGTCTGCCGGTGCGCCGCAGCGCTCGCACCGGTCATTGCGGTGTAGATGAGTCGATCCATGGTGGCGTGCGCTCAGCGTGATGTGGTCGTGCCGCAATTGCGTTCAGCGCAACTGCGTGAGCGTCGACAGCACCTGGTCCTGCGTCTTGATGGTCTGCGCGTTCGCCTGGTAGGTGCGCTGCGCCGTCATCATGTTGACCAGTTCGGCCGTCAGATCGATGTTGGACTCTTCCAGCGCGCCGGCGCGCAGCGCGCCGAGCTTGCCCACGCCGGGTGCGCCGACGATCGGCTGGCCCGACTCCACCGTCTCCACCCAGTTGCCGTTGGCGGTCGGCCGCAGGCCCTGCACGTTGCGGAAGTCCGCCACCGCGATCTGGCCCGCCGCCTGCGTCTGGCCGTTCGAATAGCGCGCCTTGATGACGCCGTTGTCGCCGATCGACAGCGCGACGAAATTGCCCGGCGCGTAGCCGTCCTGCGTCAGGTCGGTGACCGAGAAATTGGTTGCGAACTGGGTCGCCTTGCTCATGTCCAGCGTGGCGTTGAAGCTGCCGATGAGCGGATTGGGCGAGGTCAGGCTGATGGTCGGCAGCGCCGGCACGCTGCTCACCAGTTGCCCGTTGGTGTCGAAGCTCAGCGTGGCCGCCAGCGTGGCGGTGGCGGTTGCGTTGGAGGTCGGGTCGGTGAAGACCTGCCAGGTGTCGCTGGCGGTCTTGCGCATGTAGACCGAGGTCGGGATCGCCGCGCCCTGCGAGTCGTACACGTTGAGCGAGGTGCCGTAGGTGGTCAGCGGCGTGGGCGGCACCGGCGTGTTCCACACCGGAGCGGTGGCCGGCAGGTTGAGGTCGGCGGTGATGGCCGTGGTCGCGCGCGCGGCGATCGGGCTGCCGGTCGGCAGTGTCATCGGCTGCAGGGTGCTGCTGGTGGCCACGCCGTCCACCGTGGTCGGGTAGCCCATCAGCTTGGCCTTGGCGTTGGTCACGATGTTGCCCTCGGTGTCGAGCTTGAAGTCGCCCGCGCGGGTGTAGGCGGCCGAACCGTCGGGCAGCGTCAGGCGGAAAAACCCGGCGCCGTTGATGGCCACGTCCAGCGGATTGCCGGTGACGTTGACCACGCCTTGCGTGAACTGCTGCGCCACCGCCGCCACTTCGACGCCGATGCCCTCGGTGCGGCCGTTGGCGGCGATCGTCGACGCGGCCACCAGTTCGGAGAATTCGGCGCGCGCCACCTTGGCGCCGACCGTGTTCGCGTTGGCGATGTTGTTGCCGATCACGTCCAGGTTGCGGCTGGCGGCGTTCAGGCCGGAGAGTCCGGTTTGGAATGACATGGTGGGGTTCCTGCGGTTCGTGGGGCGGTTTGGGGAGCGGGGCCGTCAGTAGATGGTCTTGACGCTGTCGTAGCCGACGTTGCCCAGGCTGCGCAGTTGCACCAGCATGGCGCCGTTGTCCGAGCCGACCGCGACCACCTGGTCCTGCACCAGCGTGCGATTGGTCACGACGGTCTTGCCCTTGGTCGCCGTGGCCCGGTAGCTCAGGCCTTCTGCGTCGCTGTGCCTGCCCGCGTCCCAGCTGAAGGGCTGGCGCCCGGCGCCGAGCGGCCCGAGGTCGAAACTCTCGATGACCTGGCCACCCGCCGACAGGATGTCGATCTGCACCTTGTCCGCGGGCAGGTCCAGGTCCACCGCGCCGACCGCCTTGCCGTCGTGGATCGCCAGCCGCTGGCCTTCGATCATCACCTCGTGGCCGACCAGTGAAGTGGCCTGCAGCGCCTGCATCGAGGCCAGTTGCCTGGCCAGGCCGCCCAGCGACTGGTTCACCTTCTCGACGCTGGAGACGGTCGAGATCTGCGCCATCTGGGAGGTCATCTGCGCGTTGTCCAGCGGGTTCATCGGATCCTGGTTGGCGAGTTGCGCCACCAGCAGCTTCAGGAACCGGTCTTCCGAGGCCGTCGTGTTCACGCCCGGCGTGGCGCTGGTGGCCGCTGCCGTGGCACTGGCGGCGCTGACTGCGCTGGTGCTGGACATGGTGTCGTTGCCTGGGCTCGAGGGTGCTATTGACCCATCTGCAGCGTCTTGAGCAGCAGGGTCTTGGCGGTGTTCATGACTTCGACGTTGTTCTGGTACGAGCGCGAGGCCGAGATCATGTTCACCATTTCTTCTACCGTGTTCACGTTGGACTGGTTCACGTAGCCCTGGGCATCGGCCATCGGGTGCGTCGGGTCGTGCACCTTGCGCATCGGCTCGCCGCTCTCGATCACCGAGCGCACCTTCACGCCGGCCGATGCGTCCTGGCCCATCGGGACCGTCTCGAACACCACCTGGCGCGCCTTGTAGCCCTGGCCATCCGGGCCGGCGACGGCGTCGGCGTTGGCCATGTTGCTGGCCACCACGTTGAGCCGCTGCGACTGCGCGCTCACCGCGCTGCCGCTGATGCCGAAGATCGAGAACATGGACATCGCAAGGCTCCTGGCTGGGCGGGCGCGCGGACCGTCGGGCTCACTGGCCCTGGATCGCGCTCAGGATGGTGCGCGAGTAGCTGTTGATGAAGCGCAGCGTGGACTCGTAGCGCACCGCGTTGTCGACGAAGGCGGCGCGCTCGCGGTCCAGGTCGACCGAGTTGTTGTCCATCGCCGGCTGGCTCTGCACGGTGTAGCCCGCCGGGGCCGCGGCGCCGGACAGGCTGGCGCCGGCACCGGGCAGGGGGAAGTGCGCCGGATGCGGCTG
>JBDHRZ010000442.1:0-2855 GCA_039807845.1 Rhodoferax sp. | reverse complement strand
GACGCTCGAGCAGGCGTTGGACCGGGCCCAGTTGCGCCGCCTGCTCGAGGGCGTGGTGCTCGACGATGATCCGCGACCGGTGCGGGCGGCCGCCTGCGAGGCGATCGATTCCCATCGACTGCGCCTGACGCTCACCCAGGGCAAGTACCACCAGGTCAAGCGCATGCTGGCCGCGGTAGGCAACCGGGTGCGGGCGCTGCACCGCTGCCGCATCGGTCAACTGGACCTGGCCGATGACCTGGCGCCGGG
This sequence comes from Rhodoferax sp., assembly GCA_039807845.1. Taxonomy (GTDB): domain Bacteria; phylum Pseudomonadota; class Gammaproteobacteria; order Burkholderiales; family Burkholderiaceae_C; genus CAISIP01. Next base: position 2,606 of record JBDHRZ010000442.1, on the reverse strand, counting down.
GCAGTGGCGCTGGCTCGACGCGGGCGAGCTCGCGCGCGTTGCGGCATCATCGCTGCCGTCATGAAGCTGTTTCTCGATTCCTTCTGGCGTGCCGTCGCGGACTGCCTGCGTCCGCGGGTCATCGTGTTGTCGATCCTGCCGCTTGTGCTGATGGTGGCGGCGTCGTTGGCCCTGGGTTACCTGTACTGGGATGCGGCGCTCGACGGCGTGCGCACGATGCTGGAGGCGTCTTCGCTCGTCGCCACCCTGTTTGCCTGGCTGCAGCGCATCGGTGCCGGCGGCTTCAAGAGCGTGCTCGCGCCACTGCTGGTGGTGATTGCCGTGACGCCGCTGATCGTGCTGTCGTGCCTGCTGCTGGTGGCGCTGCTCATGACGCCGGCGCTGGTCGGCCTGGTGGCGGAGCGTCGCTTTTCGCTGCTCGAACGCAAGCGCGGCGGCTCCTTTCTGGCGAGCCTGCTGTGGTCGCTGGGCTCCACCGTGCTGGCCTTGCTCGCGTTGCTGGTGTCGATCCCGTTGTGGCTGATCCCGCCGTTGATCCTGTTGCTGCCGCCCTTGATCTGGGGCTGGCTGACCTACCGTGTGATGGCCTTCGACGCCCTGGCCGAACACGCCAGCAAGCCCGAGCGCCAGGAGATCCTGCGGCGCCACCGTGTCTGGCTGATGAGCATCGGCGTGATCACCGGCTATCTGGGCGCGGCGCCCAGCCTGCTGTGGGCCTCCGGTGCGCTGTTCGTGGTCGCCTTCGTGGTCCTGGTACCGCTTGCGATCTGGGTCTACACGCTGGTATTTGCCTTTTCTTCCCTCTGGTTCACCCATTTCAGCCTGGCCGCCTTGCAGTCCTTGCGCAACGAGTCGTCTGCCGATGCGCCGACGGTTACGCCGACGTCCCCCGCGCTGCGCGCGCCAGGGCAAAGCTGAGGCTGTCCACCATTGCAACCGCCAGCGCGCAATTCGATGGCCGATACCGCAGCAGACACCATGGACACACCACGCCCCGTTCCTGAATTCGGCCTGATCATCATCGGCGACGAGATCCTCTCAGGCAAGCGCGCCGACAAGCATTTGAGCGCGGTGATCGAACGCCTGCAGGCGCGCGGCCTGCAACTGGCGTATGCCGACTATGTCGGCGACACGCGCAACCGCATCACGGCCGCGCTGGAGCGCGCCTTTGCATCGACGTCGGTCGTGTTCAGTTGTGGTGGCATCGGTGCCACGCCGGACGATCACACGCGCCAGTGTGCCGGCTTGGCGCTGGGCGTGCCGCTGCAGTTGCACCCGCAGGCCGAGGCGCTGATCGTCGAGCGCATGCGCGAGGTCGCGCGAGAGCAGGGCACGGCGTTCGAGCCCGAGCGGCCGGACAACCTGCACCGGCTGAACATGGGCGTGTTTCCGCGCGGCAGCACGATCATCCCCAACCCCTACAACAAGATCCCCGGGTTCAGTTGCAGCGCCTCGATCGGGACGAAGCCCGGTGCCGGGACGGTGCACTTCGTGCCGGGCTTTCCGGTCATGGCCTGGCCGATGATCGAGTGGGTGCTCGACGGCCAGTACGCGGACTGCTTCCATCGTGCGCGCCAGTTGGAGCAATCGATCATCGTGTTCGACGGCATCGAGTCGATCCTCACGCCACTGATGGAAGACCTGGAGCGCCGCTACCCGGGGGTGCGTGTGTTCAGCCTGCCCAGCGTGGACCACCCGCAATGGGGTCGGCACATCGAACTCGGTGTCAAGGGTGTGGCCGAAGTGGTCGAGCCGGCCTTTGCTGCCTTGCGCGCCGGACTGCAGGCGTTCGCCGTGCGGCTGGGCCCGGAACTGGTGCGTGGTTGAGCGCGGCTCATCTTGGTGCATCTGTCGCGCGGCGTGCACACGAATGGTGCAATTGTTGGCAGATCAGGCTGCACCAGCGTGGGCGGATGGCTTGCGCCAGCAGGCAAAATGACGGATTGACGAGTTGGCGCGGGTGTCGCGCCGCTGGCACAGAAGCTGCTCTGGTGTGCCCGTTCAGCAAACTTGTAACCACCCAACAGGAGTGATCGATGGCCAAGAGCGTGGCAGACGTGATGAAGATGGTGCGCGAAAACGAAATCAAGTTCGTCGATTTCCGCTGTACCGATACGCGCGGCAAGGAGCAGCACGTGACCGTGCCGGTGTCGCATTTCGACGAAGACAAGTTCACGTCCGGCCATGCGTTCGACGGCTCCTCGTTCGCCGGCTGGAAAGGCATCGAGGCGTCCGACATGCTGTTGATGCCCGATCCGGATACCGCCAACGTCGACCCGTTCTTCGAAGAGCCGACGCTGTTCATGAGTTGCGACGTGGTCGAACCCGGTGACGGCAAGGCGTACGACCGTGATCCGCGCTCGATCGCCAAGCGCGCCGAAGCCTACCTGAAGGCTTCCGGCATGGGCGACACCGCCTACTTCGGGCCCGAGCCCGAGTTCTTCATCTTCGACAGCGTGCGCTGGAACGTCGACATGTCCGGCTGCTTCGTCAAGATCGACGAGTACGAGGCGTCGTGGAATACCGGCAGCAAGATGGATGGTGGCAATCGCGGCCATCGGCCCACCGTCAAGGGGGGCTATTTCCCGGTGCCGCCGGTGGACAGC
>JBDHRZ010000441.1:0-2869 GCA_039807845.1 Rhodoferax sp. | reverse complement strand
TGACGTCGAACTCCTCCGGCGCCTGGATTTCCAGCAGGTGGCCGACCGCGCTGGTCACCACGTAGTGCGCGTTCTCGAAGTGCTCCTCGTGCTTCTCGAACTTGCCCGCCTGCGGCGTGAGCGCACGCACGATGTCCTGGGCTACGGACGGCTTCTCGGCAATGACAAGGGTTTTCATCTGACTACAATCCACGGTCCTCGCGTGCGCACACGCGCACATACAGGCGCGCACCTGTGCGCGCACACACAGGTTCAGATTACCAAATTTCTCTGTCGTGCCAGCCAGCTCCCGCCTTGCCTCGGCGGCCCCCGGGCGCCGCATCCAGACCCGCCGCTCCGGCGTGCATGGCAAGGGGGTGTTCGCGCTGCAGGACATCGCGCGCGGTCAGACCATCATCGAATACGTGGGCGAGATCATCTCCTGGGAGGAGGCGCAGCGGCGCCATCCGCACGACCCGGCGGATCCGAACCACACGTTCTACTTCCACATCGACGACGGGCGTGTCATCGATGCCCTGCACGGCGGCAACTCGTCGCGCTGGATCAACCACTCCTGCGCGCCGAACTGTGAAGCGCACGAGCAGGATGGGCGCGTCTTCATCAAGGCGCTGCGCGACATCCGCGCCGGTGAAGAGCTCAACTACGACTACGGCCTGATCGTCGACGAGCGCTACACGCCCAGACTGAAGGCCGAGTACCCCTGCTGGTGCGGCGCCAGGCGCTGCCGCGGCACCCTGCTCGCGCCCAAGCGGCGCGCGCGCTGACGCCGCCCGGCCGATGACGTCGGAGCGCTTGCGCGAGGGCGCGTCGCAGGACGGCGACGCCGCCGCGCTGGCGGCACGCTGGCGCCTCGCCGAACTGTCGCAGGCGCTGGCCGCGACGGCCCCGGCCTGCGCCGTGGAGGTGGTCGCGCAGATCGACTCGACGAACAGCGAACTGATGCGCCGCGCGCGCCAGGCGCCGGCGGCGCAGGTGTTGCTGGTGGCCGAACGCCAGACGGCGGGCCGGGGCCGGCTGGGGCGAAACTGGCACAGCAACGCGCCAGCGCCGCCCGGCACGGGCGGCGCCGGCCAGCAGGCGCTCACGTTCTCGATCGGGCTGCCCTACGCGCCGCGCAACTGGTCCGGGCTGTCGCTGGCCGTCGGCGTGGCCGTGGCCGGGGCGCTGCACCCGGCTGTGGGCCTGAAGTGGCCGAACGACCTCTGGCTGCACGAGCGCAAGCTGGCTGGCATCCTGATCGAGACCGGCGTGGTCGGTGCCAGTCGCCATCTCGTGGTGGGCGTCGGCCTCAACATCCTGGCGCCGCAGGCGGCCGGTCTCGCCACCCCGCCGGCCTGGTTGCAGGAACTGCTGCCGGACATCGACGCGCCGGTTGCCCTGCTGCGGCTGGCACCCGTGCTGCTGCAGACGCTGCGCCGGTTCGAAGCGCGCGGGTTCGCGCCCTGGCGTGACGCCTTTGCCGCGCGCGACGTGCTGCGCGAGCGGCCGGTCCATCTCAGCGACGGCAGCGGCGGCACCGCCTGCGGGGTGGACGAGGACGGTGCCCTGCTGGTGCGTGACGGTGGCGCGCTGCGCCGCGTGAGCAGTGCCGAGGTGAGCGTGCGCCCGGTGCCGGCGGGCAACGCCCGGGCGTGAGGGCGGCGGTGCTGCGGCTGCTGGTCCTGCTGCTGGTGCTGCTCAACGCGGGTTACTGGGCCTGGTCGCACGAGCTGCTGCGTGCCTACGGGTTCGGACCGCAGCGCCAGGGCGAGCCGCAGCGGCTGCAGCAGCAGATCCGGCCGCAGGCGCTGGTCATCGTGGCGGTCGATGCGCAGCCCGCTGGCGCCGGCGCGCCGCAGGCCGTGGAGGCGGCGCCGGCGTCCTGCCTGCAGGCCGGACTGTTCGATCCGGCGCAGGCCGAGGTGCTGCGCCAGCGCCTGGCGGCGACCGTGCCGGCCGGTGCCTGGTCGCTCCGTGAAGTGGTGGTGCCGGCGCGCTGGATCATCTATATGGGCCGCTATGCCGATGCCCAGGCGTTGGCGAAGAAGAGCGCGGAGCTGACGGCGCTGGGTGTGCGCAGCGAGCCATTGGCCGACCCGGCGCTGGCCCCTGGCCTGTCGCTGGGCACGTTCGAGTCCCGCGAGCTGGCCGAAGCCGATCTCGCGACGCTGGCCCGGCGCGGCGTGCGCACCGGCCAGGTGCTGCAGCAGGCCGGCGAATCGCGCGCCAGCATGTTGCGCATCACCCCGATCGACGAGGCGCTGCGCGCGCGGCTCGACGAACTGGGGCCGGTGCTGGCCGGCAAGACCCTGCAGCCCTGCCCGTGAGGCCTTGCCGGGCATGCCCGCGCGCGGCCCGGGTGCAACCTGGAAGCCGCTACAGGGACTTCCCAGGTTCAACTCGTATACGCCTCCAGCCCCAACTGCACCACGGTGGCCACTTCGGCACCCACGGCCTGGCGGAACTCGGCCTGGGCCTGCGCCACCGCCCGTTGGTAGGCGGCCAGCCACTGCGCGCCCGTGTGGGTGAAGACGATCCGGATGGCACGCGCGTCGCGCGCGTCGGGTTGGCGCTCGACCAGTCCCCAGGCCGCGCACAGATCGACCAGCTTGCCCATCGCCTGCTTGCTGATGCCGGCCGCCTCGGCCAGCGCCGTCAGGCGGCAGCCCTGGGACGGCAGGTGGCGCGTGATCTGAATGTGGGATGCGCCGAGCCTGCCGCGCGCGGCAAGATGCGACAGGGACAGGGTGAGCGCGTCGTTGCGCGCCAGCAGCGCCAGCACCCGGGCATCGAAACGCTGCCGGGCCCGTTCGGCGAGCAGGCCCAGGTGGTCCTGCTGCCAGGAGGCGTCGCTGGGGGTGTCGGGTGCGGTGTCTGGCACTGGGTGGTG
>JBDHRZ010000440.1:0-2878 GCA_039807845.1 Rhodoferax sp. | reverse complement strand
CGCACACCGACCTGCCGGTCGATGGGCGCGACCTCGAAACCATCCTGGCGCAGGACGCGGCACCGTACGGCTGGCTCTGCAACACGCTTGCCAGCGTGATGCCGGCCCATGTGGTCTACCCGAAGGTCGACCGGCGCCCGGCGGGATTTTCCCCGCGTTGGCTCGAGGACATCCTGCGCGCCAGGCTCGGTTTTCGCGGCGCGATCTTCAGCGATGACCTGAGCATGGCCGGCGCGCGTGTCGTCGACGGGCAACCGGTCGGCTTCGCGCAGGCGGCCCTGCTCGCCCTGGACGCCGGCTGCGACCTGGTGCTGTTGTGCAACCAGAGTCTGGAGCGCAGCACGGTGCTCGACGAGTGGATCGACGGCCTGACGCAGGCGCAGGCGCAGGGGCGCTGGCAGCCCCGGGCGGCCAGCGAGCAGCGCCGGCGGGCCTTGTTGCCGGTCAGCCCGGCGCTGGGCTGGGATGCGCTGATGGTGCACCCGCAATACATGCAGGCGCTCGACCACGTTCCATGATCGCCGGCTGGCGTAGCCTGGAAACCGCTACCAGGCTCAGTGTGCCGGCGTTTCCCGGCGCAGCGCCGGGAACAGGATCACGTCGCGGATGCTCGGGCTGTCGGTGAGCAGCATCATCAGCCGGTCGATGCCGACGCCGCAGCCGCCGGTGGGGGGCATGCCGTATTCGAGCGCGCGCACGAAGTCATGGTCGAAAACCATCGCCTCATCGTCGCCGCTGTCCTTGGCACGTACCTGGGCGTGGAAGCGTTCGGCCTGGTCCTCGGCGTCGTTGAGTTCGCTGAAGCCGTTGGCAAATTCGCGGCCGGTGACGTACAGCTCGAAACGCTCGCTGACGGCAGGATCGACATCGCTGGCGCGTGCCAGCGGCGAGACCTCCACCGGATGCGCGCAGATGAAGGTCGGTTGCCACAACTGGTGCTCCACCGTCTCCTCGAAATACATCACCTGCAGGCTTTGCAGGCTGCGGTGTGACAACCGATCCTTGTCCTCGGTCTTGCCGAGCTTGCGCAGCGTCGCGCGCAGCCACTTCTTGTCGTGCACGCCTTCGCCGGCCTCGGTGTAGCGCCCGATCGCCTGCACGATGGTGAGGCGCTCGAAAGCCGGCGCCAGGTCGACCGGCTTGCCGCCATACGACAGTTGCAGGCTGCCGACCGCCTTCTTGGCGGCATCGCGCACCAGCTGCTCGGTGAAGTCCATCACGTCCTGGTAGTTCCAGTACGCGGCGTAGAACTCCATCATCGTGAATTCTGGGTTGTGCCGCACCGAGATGCCTTCGTTGCGGAAGTTGCGGTTGATCTCGAACACCCGCTCGAAGCCGCCGACGATCAGGCGCTTGAGGTACAACTCGGGTGCGATGCGCAGGAACATCTGCTGGTCGAGTGCATTGTGATGGGTCGCAAACGGCTTGGCATTGGCCCCGCCCGGGATCGGATGGAGCATCGGCGTCTCGACTTCCAGGAAGCCGTGCGCAACCATGAATTCGCGTATGGCGCCGATCGCCCGGCTGCGCGCGACGAAGCGCTGGCGGACCGCCTCGTCCATCATCAGGTCGACATAACGCTGGCGGTATTTCAACTCCTGGTCGGCCATGCCGTGGAACTTGTCGGGCAGTGGGCGCAGGCTCTTGGTCAGCAGCCGCACCGAGCGGGCGCGAATCGACAATTCGCCGGTGCCGGTGAGGAACAGCGTGCCCTGCACGGCGACGATGTCGCCCAGGTCCCAGTGCTTGAAGTCCTCGTAGACCTCGTCGCCAACCAGTTCGCCCTTCACGTAGACCTGCATGCGGCCGCTGGCGTCCTGCAGCGTCGCGAAACTGGCTTTTCCCATCAGCCGCTTGAGCATCATGCGCCCGGCAATGCTGACTTCGCGTGGCAGTGCTGCCAGCGCCTGCGCCGACCGGCCGGCGTATTCCTGTGCCAGTGCAAGCGCCTGGTCCGTCGGCTTGAAGTCGTTCGGAAAAGCGACGCCTTTGCCTTGTTGCTGGCCCAGGCGCAGGGCCTGGAGTTTTTCGCGCCGTTCGGCGATCAACTGGTTGTCGTCAAGAATCGGTTCGAGCTTGGGCAGGTCAGACATGGCGGTTGTGCAGGGCGGCAGGCGTGGCGCTCGACAGGGGCTGGCGCGCGCGGACGGGGCAGGATTCCTGGAGCGGCGCCCCGCCCGGTACGGAATCGGGCAGGGCGCGGTGCGTTATATTGCCGCAAGCCAGGGGGCCTGCGCGAGTGGTTCGGGGCCCTATTATCGCCAGTGCTGCAAGGCTCATCGCGGACCCCATGCTTGCCCAGATCATCACCTTCTTGCTGCAGATCGCCGCTGGCGTGCTGGTGGGCCTGTGCCTGTTGCGCCTGTACATGCAATATCAGCGCATTGCGCTGTCCGCGCGCTCCGGTAACCCGATCGGTCCGCTCGTGTTCGCCCTGACCGACTGGATCGTGTTGCCGCTGCGCAGGGTGGTCCCGGCCGTCGGTCGGTGGGACCTTGCCAGTCTGGTTGCCGCGCTGTTGATCGAACTGGCGCAATACGCGGCCCTGTGGCTGCTCTACGGCGGCCGCCACGCGCCGCTCTTCATCTTGCTCATGGCCGTGCTCGGCGTCGTGCGGCTGGCGCTGTCGGGCCTGAGCGTGCTGGTCATCGTCTATGCGATCCTGTCCTGGTTGCAGACGGGTTCCCCCAGCATGAACCTGTTGGCACGGCTGGTTTCCCCGCTGTTGCAGCCGATCCGACGGATCGTGCCGCTGGTCGGAGGCGTGGACCTCTCGCCGCTGATCCTGCTGGTGCTGCTGCAGGTGCTGGGCATCGTCGTCGAGTCGACGCTCTCCGGCCTGATGCTGTAGGCGCCCACAGCCCTGATGCAGTGTTTC
>JBDHRZ010000439.1:0-2878 GCA_039807845.1 Rhodoferax sp. | reverse complement strand
AACAAGGCGGCCAGGCGCGGGTGGCCGGCAATCGCCAGGCCGGTGGCCTCGGGCCAGCGGCGCAGGCGGTAGCGCGTGCCCGGCGGCAGGCCGCCCTCGCCGGCCGCAACTTCGCTGGCCGCCAGCGCGCCCACGATCTGCCACAGGACGGCGCGCAGATCGTGTGCGGGGGCGGCGCGCGCCAGTTCTTCTTCCACCGGGGTGACGCGCCGTGGCGTGCCCAGGCGGTAGTGGCCGGCAAGGAGGTCGGCCAGTGGCAGGGCGGTGTGCAGGCGCCGCTGCTGGAAATCCAGCACCAGCGGGCCGGCCGCGCCGATGGGCACCACGCTGCGGCGCTGCTCGTGGCTGGACAGGCCGTCGCAGATGATGCGCAGCAGCCCGTCCAGTGCTTGGTGCGGGTCGGACGCGCCCTGTGCCTGGAACAGCCGCTGCGCCGCCGTCTGCAGCGCGGCCAGCACATTGCTCATGCGCAGCGGCGCGACGATCAGCAGATCCCCGTCCGGCGCCGCGCCGCCGGCATCGCCGGGCTGCGCCACGCGCACCACGACGCAGGCGCGCGGACAGGTGTGGTGCCCGGCCGCAGGCACGAAGAGGACGTTGCACAGCGTCGGTGCAACGCTGAACTCCAGCCCGTTGCCCAGGCTGTTGCCCAGCACGCGCACCAGGGCGCGCAGCACCGTCTGGTCCCTGTCGGCCAGACCGACGCAGCCGATGGCCAGGGTGTCGGCCATGGGGCGCCTCGCGTTCGCGTCGTCAGCCGCGCTCAAGGCGCGGGACGACCAGGCACCCGGCGATCGGGCAGGAAACAGTTGACATACGGCACCTCCAGTACGGCAAGGGTTCTTGAAACTGAGACGGCGCCTGCACGAGGAAGGGGCGGGGCATCAAAGGCGGCTCCGCTGTCATGGCGCCATTCGGGGGCGCTTTAGACCGGTGGCTTTGCGTTCCTGTCTTTCGCTCAGGGTTGCCGTTTCAGAGGAGGGCAGTATAGTAGGTTGCCAAAGTGTTTCAGGTGTGAGGTAAACACCGATGGAGAACGCCGTGCGCAGCCGGCATGGCCCGCCGCGCAACGGCGGCCTTCAGAACTTGTCCATGTTGGTGCCGCGGCGCTCCATGGGTTCGTTGTCGCTGCCGATGTTGTTTTCCAGGTCGCGGCGCTGGGCCGATTCCTTGTTGTTGGTCTGCAGGGTTTCGTCCTGCTCCAGGCGTTCGGTCTCGCGGCCCTTGCCAGTGGTGGCGTCAACGTCCTTGTCGGTGTCGGTGTTTTGCGGATGCATGAAAAAGTCATCCTGTGGTGATGGATGGGATGGTCAGAGATTGACCTCGCGGTGTTCGCCCAGCTCCTTGGGCCGCTCGCCGGTCATGGCGGCGGTGGCCATCTTGTAGAGCTGTGTCAGCTTGCTTTCCTGCACGTCCCAGTACTCGGCGTGCTGGATGTGCACGGCCAGCAGCACCAGGTTCGGATCGCCCGGGCCGTCGGGGAACCAGGCCTTGGCCATGGGCGTCCACAAGTCCTCCTTGCGCGCCGCGTCCTCGATGAAGGCGGCCGTGCCGGAGACCGACACGTAGCAGTCCTCCTTGGGCTTGGCGTAGCTCACGGCGACCTGGCTGTCGGCCGCCAGGCGCTCGTGCAGCTCGCTGCCGCGCGGGATGAAGAAGTACAGCTGCGCCTGCGCGTCGATGTCCTGGTTCAGCGTGGTCAGCGGGTGGGCGTGCAGCATGCCCTGGCCGTCGCGGTGCGTCAGCATGCCGAAGCGGATGTCCTTGATGCGCGCAAACAGCGCTTCGCGGTCGGGATGGTTGTCGGTGGTCATCGGGTGGTCTCCTGCCTTGGCAAAGGTGAAAGGCCACTCTAGGTGCGCGCCGGCGCCCGCCGGGTCGGTGCGGCTGCCGCGCGGCTGTGGGGGCTGTCCGACGCGCGCCGTGCCCTCAGATGGCGGCGCTGCGCTGCAGGGTGAACGGCGGCAGGCCGGCCAGCAGCCGCTGGCCGTAGCCAGTACGCACCAGGCGCTTGTCGTAGCAGTAGACGTGCGCGCGGTCGTCCTCGGTGCGAATGGCCCGGCCGACCCACTGCGCCAGGCGGATGGCGGTGGCCGGCACCACCAGCTCGCTGAACGGATCGCGTCCCGCCGTGCGCAGCCACTCGGCGCGCGCCTCGCCCACCGGGTCGTCGGGCGGGGCAAAGGGCAGCTTGGTGATGAACAGCGATTCGCACAGCCGGCCCGGCAGGTCCAGCCCCTCGCCGAAGGACTGCATGCCGAAGATGATGGAGGGCTGGCCGGCCGCTACGCTGCTGCGGTGGCGCGCCAGCAGCTCGCGCCGCGGCAGCTGGCCCTGCACCAGCACGGCCGCGCGCAGCACGGTGGGCAGTTCGTCGACGGCGCGGCGCATCTGCTCGCGCGAGGTGAACAGCACCAGCGCGCCGGCCTCGACGCGCGCCAGATCGGTCAGCAGCGCATCGACCATCTCGCTGGTGAAGGTCTGCACGTCGCGCGGCTCGGCGCGAGTCTCGCGCGCCACCAGCGTGCCCTGCAGGGCGTAGTCGAAGGGGCTGTCCACGGACAACGTCTGCACGGCCTCGTCGCCGGCCAGGCCCGATTCGCGCAGGAAGAAATCGAACTGGCCGCAACTGGTCAGCGTGGCCGAGGTCAGCACCGCGCCGCGCACCGCGCTCCACAGATGCTGGCGCAGCGCATTGCCCGGCAGCACCGGCGAGGCATGCGCGCGAATGACGGCGTAGTCGCCCTGCACGGCGAGGGTGAACCACTTGGCCGCCGGCACCGCGCCCTCGGGCGCGTCCTGCAGCAGCAACTGGGCACAAGCGTGCACGCCCTCCAGCCGTGGCGCCAGGCTGCCGATCTGGGCATACAGCTGGGAC
>JBDHRZ010000438.1:0-2892 GCA_039807845.1 Rhodoferax sp. | reverse complement strand
CGGCAGGCGCGCATCGACCTGCGCCACGCCCAGGCGCGCGAGTTGCGCCGCCACCAGCCGCGCCAGGGCTTCGTCGTCCATGGCCTTGAGGTAGTGCGCATTGACCCAGTTGAGCTTGGCGGCGTCCCACTGCGCAGCGCTGCGTGCCAGGTGGCTGCCGTCGAACCAGGAGACGAGTTGCGCTCGCGCGAACAACTCGTCGTCGCCGTGGCTCCAGCCCAGGCGCGAGAGGTAGTTGACCATCGCATCGGGCAGGTAGCCGGCCTCTTCGTACTGCATCACGCTGACGGCCCCATGGCGCTTGGAGAGCTTGTCGCCGTCGGGGCCGAGGATCATCGGCACGTGCCCGTACAGCGGCAGTTCGGCGCCCAGCGCACGCAGGATGTTGATCTGGCGCGGCGTGTTGTTCACGTGATCGTCGCCGCGCAGCACGTGGCTGATCTGCATGTCCCAGTCGTCCACCACCACGCAGAAGTTGTAGGTCGGCGTGCCGTCGGCGCGCGCGATGATCAGGTCGTCGAGTTCGCGGTTGCCGATGGTGATGCGGCCCTTGACCAGGTCGTCCCAGCTCACCTCGCCGTCCAGCGGATTGCGAAACCGCACCACCGGCAGCACCCCGTGCGGCACGGCCGGCAGGGTCTTGCCCGGCTCGGGTCGCCAGCGCCCGTCGTAGCGCGGCTTGTCACCGCGCGCGCGCTGCGCCTCGCGCATCGCGTCGAGCTCGGCCGGCTGGCAATAGCAGTGGTACGCCGTGCCCTCGGCCAGCATCTGCGCGATCACGGCGCGATAGCGCTCGAGCCGCTGCATCTGGTAGTACGGCCCTTCGTCGTAGTCCAGTCCGAGCCACTGCATGGCCGCGATGATCTGGTCGACCGCCTCCTGCGTGGAGCGCGCGACATCGGTGTCTTCGATGCGCAGGATGAACTCGCCACCGAAATGGCGCGCAAACGCCCACGAAAACAGCGCCGTGCGCGCGGTGCCCAGGTGCAGGAACCCCGTGGGCGAGGGGGCGATGCGGGTGCGGACCTTGCGCGCCATGGCTGACGCCGTGTCAGGACAGGGCCGCAAGGGCGCGCGCCAGGTCGGCCTGCAGGTCCCCGACATGCTCGAGCCCGACGGACAATCGCAGCAGGCCCTGGCCGATGCCCGCTGCCTGACGCTGCTCCTCGCTCAGGCGGCCGTGCGAGGTGCTGGCAGGGTGCGACAGCAGCGTCTTGGCGTCGCCCAGGTTGGTCGACAGGGTGATCAGGCGCAGGCGGTTCAGCAACGTGAACGCCCGCTGGCGCGCCTGCGCAGGGTCGGCGGCACGCAGGTCGAACGCCACCACCGCGCCGCCCAGGCCCGATTGCTGATCCATGGCCAGCGCATGCTGGGGGTGGCTCGGCAGCCCGGTGTAATACACGCGCGCCACCGCAGGATGCTGCTCCAGCCAGCGCGCGAGTTCGAGCGCACGCTGCGACTGTGCCTGCATGCGGATGCCCAGCGTCTCAAGGCTCTTGAGCACGACCCAGGCGTTGAATGGTGACAGGCTCATGCCGGCACTGCGCAGCACCGGCAGCAGCGTTTCCTTCACCATCTTCTCGCTGGCGCATATGGCACCCGACATCACCCGACCCTGCCCGTCGAGGGACTTGGTGCCCGAATGCACGACCAGATCGGCACCGAGTTCGATCGGGCGCTGCAATGCCGGGGTGCAGAAGCAGTTGTCCACGGCCAGCAGGGCACCCGCATCATGGGCGATGCCGGCCAGCGCGCGGATGTCGCACACGTCCGTGAGCGGATTGGTCGGCGTCTCGGCGAACAGCAGCCGGGTGTTGGGCCGCACGGCGGCGCGCCACTGCGCGACGTCGGTCTGCGAGACGAAGCTGCTCTGCACGCCGAATTTCGCGAACTCGGTAGAAATCAGCTTGATGGTGGAGCCGAACATCGAGTGCGAACACACGACGTGGTCGCCGGCCTTGAGCAAGGCCATGCACATCAGCAGGATCGCCGACATGCCGGTGGCGGTGGCAACCGCCGATTCGGCGCCTTCGAGCGCGGCCAGGCGCTGCTCCAGGCTGGCCACGGTCGGGTTGCCCAGCCGCGTGTAGGTATAGCCATCCTCCTCGCCGCCAAAGCGGCGCGCCGACGTTTCGGCGTCCGGCTGTACGTAGCCGCTGGTCAGGTAGAGGGCCTCGCTGGTCTCGCCATACTGGCTGCGCGCCACGGCGGCGTGCACCGCCAGCGTGTCGCGGTGCAGCGCAGGGAGGTCGTCATCTCGGGTCATCATTCGGTCACCTGGTTGGTCTCGTTCAGGAAGGTTTCGTCGCTGTCGCCCGCACCGGGCGGGGCACGGCCCTGCCCCAGCCGCGCGATGTCCTCGGCGCTGATGTCGCCAGTCACGTAGACACCGTCGAAACAGGACGCGTCGAACGCGCCGATGGCCGGGTTCAGGCTGCCGACGGCCTTCTTCATCGCGTCTACGTCCTGGTAGATCAGCGCGTCGCAGCCGATGAGCCGCTGGATCTCGGCCACGCTGCGCCCGTGTGCCACCAGTTCTTCCCTGGTGGGCATGTCGATGCCGTATACGTTGGGAAAGCGCACCGGAGGCGCCGCACTGGCCAGATAGACCTTGCGCGCACCGGCGTCGCGCGCCATCTGCACGATCTCGCGGCTGGTGGTTCCGCGCACGATCGAATCGTCCACCAGCAGCACGCTGCGGCCCTTGAATTCGCTGTTGATCGCGTTGAGCTTCTGGCGCACCGATTTCTTGCGCACCGCCTGCCCGGGCATGATGAAGGTGCGCCCGACGTAGCGGTTCTTCACGAAGCCCTCGCGATACGGCAGGCCGAGCAACTGTGCCAGTTGCGCCGCACTCGGGCGGCTCGACTCTGGAACCGGGATCACCACGTC
>JBDHRZ010000437.1:0-2915 GCA_039807845.1 Rhodoferax sp. | reverse complement strand
GCTCCAGGCTCAAACCTCATTTGGAAAAGACTGTCCCAGTCTTTTCCAACGAGGTATGAGCCTGGCCCCCCCGGACAACGGCGGCGAAGGCCACCGCCGGTCAGCGCCGCCCCTACGATTGCGCGCAGACTTCGATGACGTCCCCGGAGGTGCCGTCCGTGTCGTGATGAAACAGGGTTCCCTCGGGGCCCTTGGTCCACCACACCAGGGCATTGCCGACATAGCGCGCTCCGCTGCCCGAAATGGCGATGCGCATGTCGTAGGTGCGGTCCTTGTAGCGCACCGTCGCCGTATCGGTGGTCGGATAGGTCGCGACGATCGTCTCGCCGCTCTGGCACCGATAGCGGTAGACAAGCGGCGGCGAAGGCCGCGGCGCAACGGACCGGGCGTCAACCCCTTCGCGCTGCGGGTTCGAGCATGCCGTTATGGCCAGGGCTGCGACGACTGTCAGGGGGATGAAGATCTTCACGCTCGACGCCTTGCCTATTTCTGCATCCGCGACCCCGACGGACCCGAGGCGAGGCGCTCGGCAAAGCGTTGATCCGGGAAGGCGCGACACAGTGGGCAATGGAGTGCCGTCACATGTACTACCTGAAAACGAAAGGTAGTATAAAAAGCCGACCCGCCCAATCAAGGGGCGCGCCAGAAGATGCGACTCCAGCCAAGGGAGCGCGCCGGAAGAAACTACGCCCCGCCAGCTTCGCGCACGCCCGCCAGTGCGAATATCGCTCGCTACACCGCCACCACCCGCGCACTGCTCCATGACTCTCCCCTCTTCCGTCCCGCACATCGGCGCGCTGGCCTCGGGCACGCACGACGCCATCACCGACGTGGCGGGCGTCACGGTCGGCCACTGCACGCTGGACGAAGGCGCGCTGCAGACTGGCGTCACCGTGATCCGGCCGCACGGCGGGGATTGCTACCGCGCGCGGGTGCCGGCGGCGGCGGTGGTGATCAACGGCTTCGGCAAGAGCACCGGGCTGATGCAGTTGCAGGAACTCGGGCAGATCGACACGCCGATCGCGCTCACCAACACGTTCTCGGTGCCGGCCGTGGCGCAGGCGCAGATTCGCCAGTGCATCGCCGCCAATCCGCGCTGCGGACGCGGCCAGGACACGGTCAACCCGCTGGTGCTCGAATGCAACGACGGCTTTCTGAACGACATCCAGCGCATGGCGATCACGGGCGAGCACTATCAGCGCGCGTTCGACAGTGCAGGCGTGCCGTTCGCGCAAGGCTCGGTCGGCGCCGGGCGCGGCATGTCGTGCTTCGGCCTCAAGGGTGGCATCGGCAGCGCCTCGCGCATCGTGGCGGTGCGCCCGGGCGTCAACTACACGCTGGGCGCGCTGGTGCTGGCGAATTTCGGCAAGCCGGAGCAGTTGCTGTGGGCGGGGGACCGACTGGGCGCGCGGCTGGCTGCACAGGCAGCGCAATCGGAGCAACCGGCCACGATGGCCCGGACCACGCAGACAGCCGCGGACACGCCCGATTCGCAGTTCGTGCCCGCGGCCGGTCCTCGCCCCGAGCAAGGATCGATCATCATGCTGCTGGCCACCGATGCGCCGCTCGACGCGCGCCAATTGCGGCGGCTGGCGCTGCGCGCGGGTGCCGGGCTGGCGCGCACCGGTTCGGTGTTCGGCCACGGCAGCGGCGACGTGGCACTGGCGTTCTCCACTGCGTACACGCTGCCGCAGGATCCCCTGCGTCCGATGCCGGCGGTAGCGATGCTGCACGAAGCCCTGCTCGATGCGCTGTTCCAGGCCGCCGCCGACGGCACCGAGCAGGCGATCCTGCACGCGCTGTGGCACGCCAGCAGCGTCACCGGTCGCGATGGAAACCGGCGCGAGGCGCTGCGCGCCCTGGCGGCAACCTGGGGCCAGTGCTGAGCCTGTGAGGCACTCTCAGCCGGCGGAGACTTCCGCGCTGCCGGGAAAGACCAGCCAGCCGTCCCGGCCGATCGTCAGGCGCACCTGCTCACCGGCAGCCAGCGTCGCGTCGCTGGTGTAGGCGACGATTCGGTCCGGGCCGACGGCGAACTCGCAGCGATATTCTTCGCCGGTGAAGTCCCGGCGCACGAGACGGGCAAGCATGCCGGAGCCAGCGGCATCGACGGCGACGCGGCGCGGCCGCACGCCCAGTCGAACCGGCATGCCAGCCGTGACGCCACTGGCGGGCATGGCGTCGATGGTGGCACCCGCGATGTCGACCCGCAGCCCTTCGCTGTCCGCACGCAGCACGTTCCCCGTGACGAAGCTGATCTCGCCGAGCAGGCTCGCCACGAAGGGCGACGCGGGCTGGCCGTAGATTACATGCGGATCGGCCGCCTGCTCGATCCGGCCGGCACGCATCACCGCCACGCGATCGGCCAGCGCCATCGCGTCTTCACGGTCATGCGTCACGACGACGGACGTGATGCCGAGCTGCGTCATCAGCACGCGCAGTTCGCGCCGCACCTCGGCCCGCAGTTGCGGGTCGAGGTTCGACAGCGGCTCGTCCATCAGCAGCACGCGAGGACGCTGCGCGATGGCGCGCGCCAGCGCGACACGCTGTTGCTGCCCGCCCGAGAGCTGCGTCACCGGTCGGTCCGCCAGATGCGGGATCTGCACCAGCGCCAGCGCCTCCCTGGCGCGCGTGAGCGCCATCGCCTGATCCAGGCGGTCGCGGCCGTAGCGCAATGCAAACGCGACATTGCCCACCACGCTCATGCTCGGCCACAAGGCGTAGGACTGGAACACCATGCCCACCGGCCGCGCCTCCGGCGCCGTCCAGCATGCCGGTTGCCGGGAGAACACCGGCTGCCCGGCGATGCGGATCGTTCCCGCGTCGGGCCGGTCCAGCCCCGCGATCATGCGCAGCGTGGTGGTCTTGCCGCAGCCGGACGGGCCGAGCAGCACGTAGCATTCCCCTTCCACGAC